>JAFAHL010000776.1 GCA_019237215.1 Hyphomicrobiales bacterium
TGGCGCTCCGCCTGGTAAGACCTGCCGGCGGAATCGACTGAACCGCACGCATCTCGAAGGGCGACGGCGCCGTGTGGCGGCGGTCAGCCATGTGCGATCCGTTGGGTCTGCGCCCTTCCCAAGGACGGAGGTGCTGACTATTTGACACACGGCAGGAGTGCCGGATCACGGATCGGTGCTTCACTCGGGAGTTGTCGGTGCTTCACTCGGGAGTTGTCATGGAGCGTCGGCTCGCCGCCGTTTTCGCCGCCGATGTCGCGGGTTACTCGCGTTTGATCGGCGTCGATGAAGAGGGCACGCTGGAGCGGCTCAGGGCGCATCGACGCGAGTTGATCGACCCCAAGATCGCCGAGCACCAGGGGCGCATCGTGAAGACGACGGGCGATGGCGTGCTGGTCGAGTTCGCCAGCCCGGTCAAAGCGGTGCGCTGCGCGATCGAAGTGCAACACGGGATGGTCGATCGCAACGCCGATGTCCCCCGCGAGCAGCGGATCGAATTCCGCATTGGAATCAATCTCGGCGACGTGGTCGTGGAGGACGGGGACATCTACGGCGATGGGGTGAACGTGGCCGCGCGTCTGGAGAACATCGCCGAGCCGGGCGCGGTCTACATCTCGCGCGCCGTTCGCGATTTCGTCGACGACCACGCCGAGATGACATTGGAGGATTTGGGCGAAAAATCGCTCAAGAACATCGCCAAGCCGGTGCGGGTTTTCCGCATCGCCGCGCCGGATCAAGTAGTGGCTGTGCCTGCGCCGGTGGGATCGCCGGCGCTGCCACACAAGCCGTCGATCGCCGTGTTGCCGTTCGCGAACATGAGCGGCGACGCCGAGCAGGAATATTTCAGCGACGGCATGACCGAAGACCTGATCACCGATCTCTCCAAAATCTCGGCCCTGTTCGTCATCGCGCGCAACTCCTCCTTCGCCTACAAGGGCAGGTCGGTCAAAGTGCAGGAGATCGGGCACGACTTGGGCGTACGCTTCGTGCTCGAGGGCAGCATCCGCAAGGCCGGCAATCGTGTGCGCATCACGGCGCAGCTCATCGATGCCGGCAGCGGCGGGCATCTGTGGGCGGAACGGTTCGATCGCGATCTCACCGACATCTTCGCGACCCAGGACGAGGTGGTGGAGAAGATCGTCGGCGCGCTCGCGGTTAAGCTGACGCAGGGCGAGGAGCGACGGCTGCGCCGACGCGGCACCTCCAATGTGGAGGCATACGAGACCTGGCTGCGCGCGCGCGAATTGCTCAGCCGCAGCACGCGGGAGGGGGTCGCGCAAGCCCGCGCGGAGCACCTGAGGGCGATCGAGCTCGATCCGAGTTTCTCCGCGCCGCATGCGGGACTGTCGCTGGCCGCGATTTCCGACTACGTCAGCGACTGGGCGGCCGATCCTGCGCAGGCGCTCGATGAGGCGGAGCGATGGGCGCGCCGGGCGCTCGAATTGGACGATCAGGAGCCGGTGAGCCACATGGCGCTCGGCAACGTGCTGCTGTGGCGGCGCAATCTCGAGGGCGCGCTGGCGGAGTTTCGCCGCATGATCGAGCTCGATCCCAACTTTGCCCAGGGCCATTCCGCGACGGGACTGGCACTGATGTATGCCGGCCGCCCAACCGAGGCGCTCGAGGCGTTCGCGATCGCGAAGCGGCTCGATCCGCACCATGCGTCCATCGTGCTGCACTTCCGGGCGCAGACGCATTTCAGCCTGGGACAATACGAAACCGCCGTGAAGCAACTCCTCGAGCGCATCGCGCGCACCCCCGCCACCGACTCCAGCCGCATGATGCTGGCGTCCTGCTACGGCCACCTCGGGCGCGCGGACGACGCACGCGCGGCGTGGGCGGAGCTTCTCAAAGTGAATCCGGACTTCTCGCTGGCGCAGCGCGAACGCGTGCTGCCGTACAAGAACGCCGCTGATTTTCAGCGCATCGTCGAAGGCCTGGCGAAGGCGGGATTGCCGTAGGCGTCCCGAGCGAGGAAGGTCGTCGGACGAGCGCGACCCGTCGACGAGATGATGGAATGAGTGCGGGAGAATTTATTGCTGCCCAATCGCCCCTCAAAAAAGCTTTGAACGGGGTTTCGCGATCAAAGGTCTAGCCCACAGCTAAGGATCGATCTCATGAAAATATGCTACGCGGTGGTAGTTGCCGCGCTCGCGGGTGCCGGTATCGGTGGCCTGACGGTCGAGCGCCTTCACGCGCAAGCCAAGCCGCCGGCGTATTATATCGCCGAAATCGACGTGACCAACGAGGACCTTTACAACAAGGAGTGGGCCCCCAAAGCCGACGCCACAATCAAAGCCGCAGGCGGCATCTACCTCGTGCGCGGCACGAACATTGAACGGATCGAAGGAGCTGCGCCAAAGCGGCTGTTGATCACCAAGTGGGACAACATCGACAAGCTGACGGCTTGGCGTGAATCCGAGGCCTATATGCGGACGCTGCCGATCCTCGATAAGGCGGTCAAATCGGTGCGGTCATACGCGGTCGAAGGCGTAAACTAGTGGCTGTGGCGCTTCGCGGTGCATTCCATTGAGCCGGGTTTGAAGGCGTTCCGACGTGGGCCGGCCACTGTTCCGGCTCGGATATCGGTGCCGTCGTTCGGCCACGACATGGCCTTTTTGACTGCGGGAAATGAACCTAGCGCCGCCACGATGGGCGATCAGGAGTTTGCGGGTATTGGACGGCTGCTAGGGATATCTGAATGTCTGTGTACAGGCTTGTGGCTGGTTTGGTGGGCTTGGCGCTCGCCGCCGTTGTTGTGACCGTCGTTGTGGCTGTCGGCGGCGAAGTGAGGGCGGAACTCGCTCCGGCGGTCGCCAAGGATGAGCCTGCATCCGCGCCGCCAGCCTTCAGCACGGGTTGTTTGCAGGCGCCGTGGCCCTACGGGTGTCAATGGCGGAGCGCTCCGGTCAAGCGGATCGTTCGCGCCGCACGGCCGACCTGAAGCACACCGCGAACATCCCACTCAACCGTGACGAGGTCGAGCGCCTGAGCTCGACTTCTGTCTCGGCGCAGCACCCGGTTGTGATAGCCGCCCGACTTTGGAACCGCTGCTCGCCCTTTGCGCTCGCGAGCAGCATCCCGCAGGGAACCGCACCCCTCCGGCTTAATGCGGGTGGCAAGATGCCGATATCAACGGCGGCACTGGACTGCCGACAAGGCGCATGTACGGCGCGAGCACGGGTAAGGGAGTAGCTCACCCCATGCCGGACGATCTCTCCCCCAGCACGCGCTATCGTCGCCTTGCGCGAGAATGTTTGGAGATCGCGCATACCTTTCCGGCCGGAGAACGTCGGACCGTCCTGCTGCAGATGGCGCAAGTCTGGCAGCGCCTGGCGGACGAGTACGCCGACAGCAGCGCGCCCCTGCTACGGCCGCTCGAGGGCGAGCAGCCGGTCATGCAGCAGCAACAGCAGGTTCAGCCCAAGGACGACGACAAGAAAGAGTAAGCCACCGTGTATGGCGGCCGCACTCCCCGGTCCGGAGCATGCGATGGCGCTGACCCGGCAAAATGCCTGGGGTGTGGACGAGTTCCGGTTTCGGGGGTATCGCGGACGAGCTAACGCGCGCGGAGACAGCCATGCTGAGGGACGACAGGGGCCATGGAGGCGGTCGGCCGAACACACCCCGTAACGTGCTCGGTGATCGGCTCGAAGTGTGTTCGCTAAATCCCATGACCGGCTTCTTTCGCGACGGCTGCTGCGATACCGGGCGAGAGGACATCGGCAGCCACACGGTCTGCGCCGTCATGACCGCGGCGTTTCTCGAGTTTTCCAAATCGCGCGGCAACGATCTTTCGACCCCGGTGCCGGAATTCGGCTTTCGCGGCCTCAAACCCGGCGACCGTTGGTGCCTCTGTGCGCCCCGTTGGCAGGAAGCTCTCGAAGCCGGCCAAGCGCCGCGCGTGGTGTTGCGCGCCACGCACGAAGGCGCGCTGAGCCACTGTTCGCTCGCCGATCTTAAACGGCTCGCGGTGGACCTCGCCTGAGGCCGGCAGCCGGTGTTCCCATGGGGCTTGACAACGCAACCCCTAGCAATCCTTTGAATTCACAACCGTTATTGCGCGCGGCAATTGCGCATCAAACACGAACGAACGCTGAGCACTCGAGATCATGGCAACCGTCGCGTACATCCTTCTCGGCTTGGTCGGCCTCATCGGTCTCGTCGCCGTCATCTGGCGCGTTGGTTCCCGCCGCCGCTCGGTCCCCTGTCCGGTATGGCTGCGGTGGCTGGTGGAGCTGGACAATCCCTTCACAAAAACCAATCGGGCAGTCGTCATCGTCGAGCGTTTGGAACTCGAGCCGGGCATGGTCGTGTTGGATGCCGGCTGTGGTCCCGGCCGGCTTGCCATTCCGATCGCCAGGCAAGTTGGACCGCAAGGCGAAGTCGTGGCCATGGATATTCAAGCCGGGATGCTCGAGCGCGCACGGGAAAAGGCAGCCGCCGCAAACCTCGCCAATATTCGATTTCTCGAAGGCGGCCTGGGGGAAGGCAAACTCGGCCGCAATCGGTTCGACCGCTCGGTGCTGGTGACGGTCCTGGGCGAGGTTCCGGATCGGGAAGCGGCGTTAGGCGAGATTTTCGATGCCTTGAAGCCCGGAGGCATCCTGTCCGTGACCGAGCTCATTTTCGATCCCCATTTCCAGTCTCGCCCGACGGTCGAGCGACTCGCACGTTCGGTCGGATTTCGCGAGCGAGCGTTCCACGGCAATCGCATTGCATTCACGTTGAACTTGCAGAAACCCCATGAGGGGATGACGCGGCGAACGTAAGAGCTTGCAACGCCCTCCGCTCATTCCCGCGTAAGCGGGAAAGCAATACTCGGTCCCCGCAACGGGGCCCCCACGACGCATAGCGCGTCCCTAAGGGCGTTCACGCCCGTCTTCGACGGGCTATGACGGGCTATGGACGCGCGTAAACGCGCTTTTGCTGTCGCGGGGTGTCCCTCGCGGGGAGGAGTGGATCTTGCTAATGCATGTCTCGCAGGGCCTAGAATGCGCGGCGGGCGCCGTTAGCGGAACCCCAGGCGAAGAAGTTCATCGGGTTCCAGAACTCTCGCGAGGGCCGCTCGTGACGAACGGTCTTGCGCTTGGTGTGGGTTTTTTTCGCCGCCGCAGGGGCGGGGTCCGTGGACTCCGCTGCGGACTCCGCTGCCGCGATTGTGCCTGACGTCGGTTGTTCGGATGCGACAGGCGACGGCGACTCCGAGCGCGCGGTCTCCGTCGACCCGGGTGCTGGTTTCGTGCCGACGGTCATCATCGGAGGCTTCGATGCGACCCGCGACGGCGGTTCTGCGCGGGCGGTCTCCGTGGGCTCCGCCGCCGGCTTCGTGACGACGGTCATCATCGGTGGTGGCGATGCGACGCGCCCGGGCGTGACGATGGTCATCATCGGTGGTGGCGATGCGGCGCGCGCGGGCGCTTCAGAGCGGACCGCCTCGCTGGACGCCGGCCCCGCTGCCCGAACGGTGGTGGACGGTCTCGACGCGAGCCGCGACGCCGGTTCTGAGCGAACGGGAGCCACGACCGTTTGGCGCGCGTCCGGTACGATCCGTGCAGGCGAGGGCTCGTAGGCGGTCACCCCTTGGTTTTTTCCCAGCGTGGGCTCGACCAACCAATGGAAGCCCGTGGCAAGAACCACGTAGACCCCCAGGCAGCCTGCAACCACCGCCAAGGCCGAGGACCCGCGAACCCGTGAACTCTTCAGACGCATTGAATGCCCCC
>JAFAHL010000297.1 GCA_019237215.1 Hyphomicrobiales bacterium
CGACTGGAGAGTTCCGGCCGAAATGGAAGAGGCTTGTCGCTACAGCGATCGCCCGCTTGCGTTTCTCGCTCGCTACGTGAGAAAGCGGCCGGGGGCCCATGCCGCGATCCTCATGGCTGTGGTCGCGGCCGTCGCCTGCTCGGTGGGCGCGCAATACGGCGTGAAGGTTCTCGTCGACACCTTGGCGGGGGGACTTTACGTCGGCACCCATGCCAGGGACGCTTGGCTGGGGTTCCTGCTACTGGCGACGCTGATTGCGGCGGACAACTTGCTGTGGCGCGTTGCGAGCTGGATCGCCAGCTACACCTTCGTGGCGGTCACGGGGGATCTGCGGCGCGATTTGTTTCGTCATCTGACCGGACATGCGCCCAGCTATTTCGCCGACCGGATGCCGGGCACATTGACGAGCCGGATCACGGCCACCTCCAACGCCGTCTTCACCCTCCAGAACATGTCCGTTTGGAACGTTCTGCCGCCGTGCATGGCGACGCTCATCGCCATCGCGCTGGTGGTGACGGTGAGCGCGCCCATGGCCGCGGCCTTGATGGCGTTGGCCGGTATTTTGGTAGTGGCCATGTTCCACCTGGCCGCCGCCGGGCGGCCGCTGCATCACGAATTCGCCAACCGAGCGGCGGCGGTTGACGGGGAAATGGTGGATGTCGTCGGCAACATGCCGCTGGTGTGGTCGTTTTGCGGGATCGGTCGCGAACACCGCCGGCTCGACGCCACCATCGACCGGGAAATGGCGGCGCGCCGGCGCAGCCTTCTTTATCTTGAAAAACTGCGCCTGTTCCACGCCGCCGTAACCGTCTTCCTGATCATCGCGCTGTTGGCCTGGGCAATCGTGCTTTGGCAGAAGGGCGCGGCGACCGCGGGGGATGTGGTCCTGGTTTGCACGCTGGGCCTTTCCATCCTGCACGCGACGCGGGATTTGGCGGTGGCGCTGGTGGACGTCACCCAGCATCTGGCGCGCCTCTCTGAGGCGCTCGCCACGCTTCTCGTTCCGCACCGCCTGCGCGATCATCCGCAGGCGACCTCGCTGGTGCGCTCGGGCACGACGGTCGTATTCGAGAATATCGACTTCGCTTATCCCGACGGGCGCAGAGTGTTCGCCAATTTCAGCCTGCGGATCGAGCCCGGCCAGCGCGCCGGCCTGGTCGGGCAATCGGGTTGTGGCAAGTCGACCCTGTTCGTCTTGCTGCAGCGTTTCTACGACGTGCAGGGCGGGCGCATCCTCCTCGGCGGCCAAGACATCGCCCGGGTCACGCAGGAGAGCCTGCGCGCCGCCATTGCCGTCGTTCCGCAGGACATCTCGCTGTTTCACCGCTCGATCGTGGAAAACATCCGCTACGGTCGGCCGGACGCCTCGGATGCTGACGTTCATGCGGCGATCGTCGCGGCCAATTGCGACGCCTTCATCAAAAACCTGCCGGATGGCGCCGCGACGATCGTCGGCGACCGTGGCGTGAAGCTGTCGCCCGGGCAGCGCCAGCGCATCGGGATTGCCCGCGCGTTCCTCAAGGATGCGCCAATTCTTCTGCTCGATGAGGCGACCTCGGCGCTTGACAGCGAGTCGGAGGAGGCCGTGCGCGAGGCCTTGGACCGCTTGATGGGCGGCCGCACCGTCATCGCGATCGCGCACCGCCTCTCGAGCCTGCGCAATTTCGATCGGATCGTCGTGTTGCAAGCGGGCAAGGTCTGCGAAGATGGCCCGCCGCAGGTGCTGGTGCGAAGCAAAGGCGTCTATGGCAACTTGGTGCGGCGGGAGGTGGCGCGGCTGGAGAAACAGGCTGCCTAGCGCGCCTGCGGCTCCGCAGATACCGAGCTTGGATCGGCCTCGAGATCAGCCCATCGCACGCGGCTCACGAATTCGCGCGCTGCGGCGCACGCGCATGTGGGTGAGCCCAGCGCGCGCACGCCGGAACGCTGAAAACCCCGATGTTTCGGGCTTTTGCGCCTTGACTTCGCCTCAGCCCGTCGATACATACCGCCCACTTTTCGGCAGGCGGTGAGCTTCGCTTGCTCGGAACGGCGTGCCCCGCGACCCGCTAAACCCTTGAGATCTTTGAGGTCTCTTTCGGCTGCGGATGGGGGCGTCACCAGCCTCGAGGAATGAAGCTCAGACGCTGCCTCTGACGACTGTCAGATGAGAAGTGCACGACCGCTTCGCGCGCGCGATGCGGTCCTCTGTGAAACGGGTGAGCGCCGAACGCGCCGGGAGCGCAAGGCGCTCTTCCGTTTTGCGCGTTGGAATGAACCCATCATCCGCTCCCTTCGAGGGGACGGAGAGACGAAGGATTGCAAGCGAGACGATGCCCACGATCAACCAGCTGATCCGCAAGCCGCGCGTGACGCAGCATGCGAAGAAGAAGGTGCCGGCGCTGCAGCAGAGTCCGCAGAAGCGCGGGGTGTGCACCCGCGTCTATACGGTGACACCGAAAAAGCCGAACTCGGCCTTGCGCAAGGTCGCCAAGGTGCGGCTGACCAACGGCTTCGAGGTGATCGGCTACATCCCGGGCGAGGGGCACAATCTGCAGGAGCACTCGGTGGTGATGATCCGCGGCGGCCGCGTGAAAGATCTGCCCGGCGTTCGCTACCACATCCTGCGCGGTGTGCTCGATACCCAGGGCGTCAAGAATCGCAAGCAGAGGCGCTCCAAATACGGAGCAAAACGACCCAAGTAATTGGGTCGTTTTGCGTAGATCCCCGGGCGAGCGAAGCGAGACCCGGGGAACCCGAGAGGCAAACCGCGGCCAGCAAGAGATCTAAAGAGAAGAGACCAAGGACGATCCGATGTCCCGCCGTCACAGCGCCGAGAAGCGCGAAATCAACCCGGATCCGAAATACGGGAACCTGGTGGTGTCGAAATTAATGAACGTGATCATGCGCGCCGGCAAGAAGTCGGTGGCGGAAGGTATCGTCTATGGCGCGCTCGAAATTATCGAGACCAAGACCAAGCAGAATCCGGTCACGATTTTCGAGCAGGCGCTCGACAACGTGATGCCGTCGATCGAAGTGCGCTCGCGGCGCGTCGGCGGGGCGACCTATCAGGTGCCGGTCGAGGTCCGCGCCACCCGCCGGCAGGCGCTCGGGATCCGCTGGATCATCGCGGCCGCGCGCGAACGCAATGAGAAGACGATGACGGAGCGGCTCTCGGCCGAGCTGCTCGATGCATCCAACAGCCGGGGAAATGCCGTCAAGAAGCGCGAGGACACGCACCGCATGGCCGAGGCCAACCGGGCGTTTTCGCATTATCGCTGGTGATGGCCGCACCGAGATCAAGGACTTAGCCGCCCATGCCCCGCAGCCACCCCATCGAGGATTACCGCAATTTCGGCATCATGGCCCACATCGATGCCGGAAAGACGACGACCACCGAGCGCATCCTCTATTACACCGGCAAGAGCCACAAGATGGGCGAGGTGCACGAGGGCGCCGCGACCATGGACTGGATGGAGCAGGAGCAGGAACGCGGCATCACCATCACCTCGGCTGCAACCACCGCCTTTTGGAAGGGCAAGCGGCTCAACATCATCGACACGCCCGGCCACGTCGATTTCACCATCGAGGTGGAACGCAGCCTGCGCGTGCTCGACGGGGCGGTGTGCGTGCTCGACAGCAACCAGGGCGTCGAACCGCAAACCGAGACGGTCTGGCGGCAGGGCGACAAATACAAGGTCCCGCGCATCGTCTTCTGCAACAAGATGGACAAGATCGGCGCGGATTTCTTTCGCTGCCTCGACGACATCGTCAATCGCTTGGGCGCCAAGCCGGTGGCGATCCAGCTTCCGATCGGCAGCGAGAATCAGTTCAAAGGCGTGGTCGATCTCGTGCGCATGGTCGGAGTGGTTTGGGACGAGGAGACGCTCGGCGCCAAGTACCACGACGTCGAGATCCCGGCCGACATGCTCGATCAGGCCAAAGAGTATCGCGAGCGCATGATCGAGGCGGCGGTCGAGCTCGACGACAACGTCATGGCCGCCTACCTCGAGGGTAACGAGCCCGACGAGGCGACCCTCAAGCGCCTCATCCGCAAAGCGGTGATCACCGGCGCGTTCTTCCCGGTGCTCGCCGGCTCCGCCTTCAAGAACAAAGCCGTGCAGCCGCTGCTCGACGCGGTCGTCGACTATCTGCCGTCGCCGCTCGACGTCCCGCCGATCAAAGGCATCGACAGCAAGGGCAACGAGGTCGTGCGTAAGCCATCGGACAACGAGCCGTTGGCGCTGCTCGCCTTCAAGATCATGGACGATCCCTTTGTCGGCACCATCACCTTTTGCCGCATCTATTCCGGCCGGCTCGAAAGCGGCACGGGCGTGCTCAATTCCACCAAGGACCGCAAGGAGCGCATCGGCCGCATGCTGCTGATGCATGCGAACAATCGTGAGGACATCAAGGAGGCCTATGCCGGCGACATCGTAGCGCTCGCCGGCCTCAAGGACGTGCGCACCGGCGACACGCTCTGCGATCCGCAGAAGGCGGTGGTTTTGGAGAAGATGGAATTCCCCGATCCGGTGATCGAGATTGCAATCGAGCCGAAATCGAAGGCGGATCAGGAGAAGCTCGGCGTGGCGCTCGCCAAGCTCGTGGCCGAGGACCCGTCATTCCGCGTCACGACCGACCAGGAATCGGGGCAGACCATCCTTAAAGGCATGGGCGAGCTTCATCTCGAGATCAAGGTCGACATCCTCAAGCGCAGCTACCGGGTCGACGCCAATATCGGCGCGCCGCAGGTCGCCTATCGCGAGAAAATCACCAAACAAGTCACTGTCGACTACACCCATAAGAAGCAGACCGGCGGCTCAGGCCAGTTCGCGCGCGTCAAGATCGTCGCCGAACCGTTGCCGCCGGCCGGAGGCTTCGCGTTCGAGAACGAAGTCGTCGGTGGAACGGTGCCGAAGGAATACATTCCCGGCGTCGAGAAGGGCCTGGAATCGGTGTTGGGATCGGGTGTGCTGGCGGGGTTCCCGGTGGTCGATCTCAAGGTGACGCTGATCGACGGCGCCTACCACGACGTCGACTCCTCGGCGCTCGCCTTCGAAATCTGCGCGCGCGCGGCGCTGCGCGAGGCGCTGCAGAAGGGCTCGCCGGTCCTGCTCGAGCCGATCATGAAGGTCGAGGTGGTGACGCCCGAAGACTATACCGGCTCCGTCATCGGCGACCTCAATTCGCGGCGCGGGCAGATCCAGGGCCAGGACATGCGCGGCAACGCCAACGTGGTCAACGCGATGGTGCCGCTCGCCAACATGTTCGGCTATGTGAGCAATCTGCGCTCCATGTCGCAGGGGCGCGCCACCTTCACCATGCAATTCGATCACTACGAACAGGTGCCCCAGGCGGTCGCCGCCGAGATCCAAGCGAAGTTCGCCTGAAGCCGCGGGCGATGCGAACCGCAATGATCTGAGCGATGCCGTCGAAGTTGGAGTTTAGTCGAGAAGGAGCCTAGAGGAGCCGAGCCATGGCCAAGCAGAAATTCGAGCGCACGAAGCCGCATTGCAACGTGGGGACGATCGGTCACGTCGACCACGGCAAGACGACATTGACGGCGGCGCTGACGAAGGTGTCGGCGGAGAAGGGCTGGACGACGACGTTTGTGTCGTATGACCAGGT
>JAFAHL010000040.1 GCA_019237215.1 Hyphomicrobiales bacterium
AGCGGGCAAGGAAAGCCTGCGTCCTCGAATTCTGCGGCCGTACCATCACCTCCGAGGGGGGCCCCATCTCGACGATGGCTCCGTCGCTCATGAAGGCGACCGACGTTGCGACCTCGTGGGCGAACACCATCTCATGCGTCACCAGCAGCATGGTCATGCCTTCCTCGGCCAATTCGCGAATTACTTCGAGGACCTCGCCGACGAGCTCCGGATCGAGCGCGGAGGTCACCTCGTCGAACAGGATCACTTCCGGGCTCATGGCGAGCGCGCGGGCAATGGCAACGCGCTGCTGCTGACCGCCCGAGAGGTGCGAGGGATATGCGTTCGCCTTGTCCGCCAAGCCGACCTTGGCGAGGAAGGCCATCGCCATATCCTTCGCTTCGTTTGGCTGCATCTTCTTCACGAAGCGAGGTCCTGCGCTCACGTTCTCGACCGCCGTCATATGCGGGAACAGATTGAACAGCTGGAAGACCATGCCTGTTCGCGCCCGGAATCCAGCGAGTTGCTTGTCGTCCGGCAATTTCGCGCCGGCGCAGTCGATCGTCTGATCACCTACCCGCACGCGGCCGCGGTCCGGCTGCTCGAGCAGATTGATGCAACGCAGGAGCGTCGACTTGCCCGCGCCCGACGGCCCGATGAGCGCAACCGCCGAGCCCCCCGGTACGTCGAGTGATATGCCCTTCAGCACCTGCAGCGCGCCGAACGCCTTCCAAAGATCGTTGACCTCGATCATGGGCTCGGCTGTCGCCATGCTCATCCCCTCTCAATTGGACTTCTGCAAGCGGCGCTCGACGACTTGCGCGCCGAGCGTCAGGGGAAAGAGAATGGCGAAGTAAATGAACGCCACCGTCGTGTAGGTCTCGAGCGGCCGGTAGGTGGCCGAGGTGATGAGCTGACCCTCATACAACAGCTCCGACACGGCGATCGTCGAAACCAGCGACGTATTTTTCAGCTGAATGATCGATTGGTTGATGAACGGCGGGATCATGCGCTTGACGGCCTGCGGCAGGATCACGCGCCGCAGGACCTGGACATGCCGCATGCCGATCGCCCGCGCCGCGTCCCATTGGCCGCGCTCCATCGAGATGACGCCGCCGCGGAATATCTCCGCATAGAACGCCCCGGTATAGAGCGACAGGACCAGCATGCCGGCCACGACCGCCGGCATGTCGAGGCCGACGAGCACCGGGAAGGCGTAGTAGAACCAGATGATTTGAACCAGCAGCGGTGTGCAGCGGAACGCTTCGATGTAGGCGATGAGTGGGAGGTTGACGAACCAGCTCTTGGACAGGCGCAGCACGCCGACCAGCAGCCCGAGGATGAGGCCGAAGATGATGCTGCCGACGGTATAGAGCACAGTGAAACCGATGCCCTTGAGCAACAGCCAGCGGTACATCCACAGAAAGGAGAAATCCCAATTGTAGGTAACACCTGTCACGATACCGCTCCTGGAAGGACAGCGCCCGCCGCCATCGCCCCCGACTCCTGAACCTCGAATCGCCCCTGCCTGCACTAGTGAACTGCTAGTAGTTCGGGCCGACGGATCGGGCGCGATCCATCGGAATCGAACGACTAGAATCCGACCTCGCTCGGAATGTCCTCCGGCATGACGCCGTTGAGTGCGAGGCCGTCGATCATCCACTTGCGGATCTGCGCCGCACCCCGATTGTAGTCCGCCCAGTTGTCGAGGAAGTCGCGCCAGCGCTTGTCGACCTCATAGCGCACGCCCATACAGTTCGGCAGCTGTACGAACGGGTCGCGCAACACGATGTATTTGCCGAGAGCCGGGTTCTTCTTGACGGCGGTCAGGCCGAGGATCACGGCGAGGATCACGCAGTCCGCGCGGCCGGTCTGCACTGCGAGCACGCATTCATCGCGCGTCTTCAGGCCAATGATCTCCCCTTTCGAGGCAAAGTTACGGGCGGCGAGTTCATGGACCGACCCGATGTCGACGGCGATCCTGATGTCGGGCCTGTTGAGGTCGCCCCAGGTCTTTGGCTCGAACCCCTTTTTCGCGACCGTTCCGAACCCGTGCATGAACACGGGCCGCGAGAACCCGATCACCAGCGCGCGCTGCGGCGTGGGATTGAGGGCGAAGGCGAGGTCGATCTTGCCGCTTTGCAGATCGAGCACCGAGTTGCCGTAGGTCGACTCCAGATACTCGACCTTGGCATCGAAGCTCGTCGCAATATTCTTTGCCATCTCGACGGCCATGCCGCTCCATTCGCCGGTGGCGATGTTCTTGTTGAAATAGGGTGACTCGCCCGGCAGGGCCGCGACGCGCAGCACTTTGCTCTGCTTCACCCGCTCGAAGGTGGATTCGGTCGAGGCCTGGGCGTTTGCACGCTCTGCAACCGCGAGACCCGATGTCGCCGCTACGGTGCCGATCGCCGCGGTTGCGACCGCTCGTCTGCTGATGTCCATGGGATACCACTCCTTCTTGCTCACTATAAAGAAAACCGTCCAGAACCTCGGTAGAATCAATCATCTACTTTCACCTTCCAGGGTCGGCCCAACGGCCGGTGGGCGACTCACTCGAAATGGGCGGTGCTGATGCGTCGTATATTGTCTTCGTCGACTTCGACACCGAGGCCGGCAC
>JAFAHL010000104.1 GCA_019237215.1 Hyphomicrobiales bacterium
GAGGACGATGGCGGCCGGAGATGTCTGCGCGCAAAATCGACCTGAACGACGACGGAACTTCCGATCTCATCTTTCAGGATGAGACGAACGTCAGCCTGACCTCATCCCCAGGTCCACGATACCTATCGCGCCATCTGGAAGGACGACGCCTGCGGATTCCGATGATCTCGCCCGGGTGTACCGCTTTGATCTCGCCCGGGATTCCGAGATGATCTCGCCCACCATTTCGATTTGATGTCGCCCGGGGCACGAGGCGTTCTGGCTGTCTGGTTTCTGGCATCGGCGAAGCCGCGTGGTCAATCTTGAATCGCGGCTCGAAGGGTTTGTTTGTGTTGCTACTGCTGTGGGCATGTGGGCAACGCTCTTCGCGTTGTCCAAGCGCAGCGGCATGTCCACAGCGCCAGGGTCTCAGGCCTTCCGGCCGGGTTTACGGGTTCGCCGCAGGCTCTCGCCGTTGAGATCCATGCGGTGGGCGTTGTGGACCAGGCGATCGAGGACGGCGTCGGCATAGGTCGGATCGCCGATCAGGGCGTGCCACTGATCGACCGGAAGCTGGCTGGTGACGATGGTGGAGCGGCGGCCGTAGCGGTCCTCGAGGATCTCCAGGAGGTCATGGCGCGCCGCGGCATCGAGCGGCTCGAGGCCCCAGTCATCGAGGATGAGCAGATCGACGCGGCCGAGCGCGCGCAGGAGACGGGGATGGCGGCCGTCGCCTCGCGCCAGAGCGAGATCGGCGAACAGCCGCGGGACGCGCTGGTAGAGCACGGAGCGATTGTCGCGGCAGGCCTTGTTACCGAGCGCCGAGGCGAGCCAGCTCTTGCCGACACCGGAGGGCCCGCAGAGCAGGAGATTGGCATGGTCGTCGATCCATTGACCTTCGACCAGCATGGTCAGGACGCTGCGGTCGAGGCCGCGCGGGGTGCGATAGTCGATGTCCTCGATGCAGGCCTGCTGGCGCAGCTTGGCGTATTGCAGCCTCTTCGACAGCCGCTTGTCGCGTCGCAATGAGGCTTCGCGTTCGAGCAGGAGCGCAAGCCATTCGGCATGGCCGAGGCTTGCGGCCTCGCCGCCGGCTTCGATGTCGACGAAGGCCTTGGCCATGCCGTGAAGGCCGAGCGCGTGGAGTTGATCGAGGGTCGGATGCGTAAGCAAGGCGTGATCTCCTAATTGTAGTAGCGCGGCCCGCGGATGTTGGGGTGGAGGATCGGCGCGTCGTCCGCGGAGCGCTTGGGTGAAGGACGCCGATCGAGATTGTTGGCGAGGATGGATTTGACCGAGCCGTAGGTGCGCGCGCCGATGTCGATCGCTCGTATGGCGGCGGCATCGAGCCGCTCGCTTCCATAGGACCGGGCGAGCCTGATGATGCCGAGGCAAGCGCGAAAGCCCTGTTCCGGATGCGAGCGCTCATCGAGGATCAGATCGCACAGCGCCGCGGTGGCCGGCCCGATCAAGGCTGCATCCTTGCGGATGCGCTCGATGGTCCAGCCGGCGTGGCGCCGATGACTGGAGGCCATGTGTTCCGGCACGGTCGTGTGCTTGTGGTTGCCGCTCATGCGTTGATGAGCAGCGATCCGCTCACCCTTGTGGAAAATCTCGACGGTGCGCGCGGTGAAGCGCACCTCGACCTCGGCGCGGACGAAGCGATGCGGGACGCTGTAGTAATGCGCCTCCACCTCGACGTGATAGTCGATGCTGACCCGGCAGATCCGCCACTCAGCGAACACGTAAGGGCTTTCCGGCAAGGCCTTGAGCGCCGGCCGATCGATCTCCTCCAACAGCTTGCGGCGGGTGACGCCGAGCCGCCGGATCGGCCGCTCCTCGTTGAGCCGGGTCAGCAGCTCGGCGATCGCCGCGTTGACGTCCGCGAGGCTGTGGAAGATGCGATGGCGCAGCCGCCCGAGCAGCCAGCGCTCGACCATGAGGACGGCTTGCTCGACCTTGGCCTTGTCCCGCGGCCGTCGCGGCCTCGCCGGCAGAATGGCGGTCCCGTAATGCGCCGCCATGTCGGCGTAGCTGCGGTTGATCTGCGGATCGTAGAGGCAGGCCTTGATCACCGCGACCTTGGTATTGTCCGGCACCAGCAGCGCCGGCACGCCGCCGATTGCCTCGAAGGCGCCGACGTGGCCGCTGATCCAGTCGGCGAGCCCCTGCGTCCAGGTCGCCTGCGCGTAGGTGAAGCTCGACGCGCCCAGCACCGCGACGAAGATTTGCGCGGCGCGCCGTTCGCCGGTGAGCCGATCGACCACCACCGGCACGCCGTCGCCGGCATAGTCGACGA
Source organism: Hyphomicrobiales bacterium (assembly GCA_019237215.1). Lineage (GTDB taxonomy): Bacteria > Pseudomonadota > Alphaproteobacteria > Rhizobiales > Xanthobacteraceae > VAZQ01. The sequence goes on from JAFAHL010000104.1 coordinate 2,279, forward strand.
ACAGCTTGTCACCGGCCGCATGCGATTGGCGCATCGTCACCGACAGACCGCCTTCCCAGGCGCGATAAAGCTCGCAGAACCGCGAATAGCGATACCCGCGGGGCTCACTTGCGATGTACTCCTCCCACAGAATCGACAGCGTCACGTGCTTGCGCTTGAGCTCGCGGTGCACGGCCGCCCAGTCCGGCTCGGCCTGCCGGCGATGGCCCCGCCGGGTGCCGGAACCGGCTCCCATGCCGGCGAACAGCCGCGCCTCCAGCTCCGTGTCGGTGACGTCCTCCGACAACGGCCAAGTCAGTCCTGCCGCCTCGAACCGGCGGATCGTCGCCCGCACCGTCGAGGGGGCCGCTCCCACCCGCCGCGCAATCTCACGGGTCGACATCCCGGCCAACTTCAATCTGATCACATCGCGCACATGACGCATCGCAAGCCTCTCCGTCGGCATCCAGGTCCCCTTCGCAAAGCCGAAAGGCGGGACCGTATCGGAGCCAGAAGAGGCCTCGTCACCCCGGGCGACATCATCCCGGAATGGTGGGCGAGATCATCTCGGAATGGCGGGCGAGATCAAATCGGAACGGTGGGCGAGATCATTCCGGAATGGTGGGCGACATCGAGCGGAATCAGCACCTGAAAGTCGTAATGCGCTCCGAAAAACGTCGTAAGATGAGTGTCGCCAACGGTATACCCGGGCGGCAGCACATCTGCCCCGCCGCTTTCCGAGAACGAAATAGACGTCCCTGCCGGGTTGCAGGAACCAATGTCCAAACTAA
>JAFAHL010000132.1 GCA_019237215.1 Hyphomicrobiales bacterium
CTCGACCGGCTCGCTGTTTCCCCACCCGCTCAATCCGCCCGGCGATTTCTCCTTTGAAACCATCGCCACCACCTACGACGCGATGATCTCCTCGGGCGTGGATGCCTTCCGCAATTTCCTTCTGTTCCGTTACCGCCTGCTGCGGCCCATTTTCCGCTGGATATGGTTCCGCATGAAGAAGGGACTGCCGATCGAAGGCGTCAGCTTGGAAGAGGCGCGCGCCATCAAGGCCAACGTGACGGTGCCGGTGCTCAATACCGGCGGCTACCAGACCGCCTCGTTCATCCGCAGCGGTATCACCTCGGGTGCATTCGACGGCGTCGCCATCGCCCGCTCGCTGGTCGCCAACAATGACCTCGTGCAGCAATGGGCCATGGGCCGCGACCTGCCCGAGCGGCCGTGCACCTACTGCAACAAATGCCTGCTCAACGCGCCGAAGAATCCGATGGGTTGCTATGAGCTCGCGCGCTTTCCCAGCCGCGAAGCCATGATCGACGAGTTGATGACGATCTACGCGACGCGTCCGACGCTCAACCTGCCGCCGGTTGTTGCGGCGCAGGCGGCCTAGGGAGGTCATTCCCGTGACCGCCGAACCTCCCGTCACCTATGTGGAAATGCAGTCACGCCAGCGGCGACGTCTGCTGCTGCCGGCGGCGATCGTGCTTGCCCTGTTGGCCCTGATCGGCCTCGTCGTCGTCGTGCTCGGCCTCGTGGCGGCCACGCGCCTGACGGTCAATCGCCCGCAGGTCTTTCCCGACATCGTCGCCCATTTCGAGCACGGGTCGATCGGCGCCGACCAGAGCAGCGGCATCCCATTCTGGGTCTGGCAGGCGCTGCCGCGCTTGTTTCCCGCTGAGTTCGACGGCCGCCTCGACTATCGGGCCTTTGGCTTTCTCTACAATACAGATGCGCGCGGGCGGCAGGAGGACCTGCCCATCGGCATTTCGAAGCGCGACTTCCAAGGCGTCGATCTCGTCTGGTTCAACTGCGCCGTCTGCCACACCGGGACTTACCGCACCTCCGAAGGCGCCGCGCGCGTCATGGTCCCGGGCATGCCGTCGAACAACCTCAACCTTTACGGATTCATCCGCTTCATTCTCGACGCCGGCGTCGACGAGCGCTTGAAGCCGGATCGACTGATCCCGGCGATGCAGGCGGCGGGCGCGAACCTCGGTATCATCGACCGGCAGGTTTGGAAACTCGTTGTCATCCCGCGCATGCGCGAAGGCTTCATCGAGCGACGCTCGCGCCTGCAGCCGTTCCTCGCCGACGAGCAGCCGTGGGGGCCGGGCCGCGTCGACACCTTCAACCCCTACAAGCTCGTGCAGATGGACATGTTGCTCAGCGCCATCGCTCCCGACGAGCGCCATGGTGCCAGCGATTTTCCCTCGATCTTCAATCAGAGGCTGCGCGAAGGCATGCAACTGCACTGGGATGGCAACAATTCTTCGCTCGATGAGCGCAATCTCTCCGCCGCGCTCGGGGCCGGGGTGACGCCGGAGACGGTCGACCATGCCGCCATCAAGCGGGTCAAGGAGTGGCTCCTCGATCTGCACCCCCCGCGCAGCCCGCATCAGGTCGGCCCTGCCGCAGCCGAGCGCGGACGCGTGCTTTACATGAACGCCTGCGCGGTCTGTCACGGTTACCAAGGTTCCGATCGCTACGTGTTCGAGGGCGCCAAGCTCGGCACCGTCGAGCCGAACAGCACGCTCGGCACCGATCCGGGGCGGCTCGATTCCTATACCGAGGCATTCCGCCAGCGCCAATTGGCCGAGCTGTTTGCGGGCACGCCCTTCCAGTTCAAGCACTTCGTCAAGACCAATGGTTACGCCAACATGCCGCTCGACGCGCTCTGGCTGCGCGGCCCCTACCTGCACAATGGCTCGGTGCCGACGTTGCGCGACTTGCTTGCACCGCCGGCGGAACGCCCGCCTGCCTTCGTGCGCGGCATCGATGTCATCGACGGCAAGAACGGCGGTTTCCTGTCGCCGAGTTGCACGCCAGGTCGCCAGCCTCCGCAGGGTTTCTGTTACGACACCCGCCTTCCCGGCAACGGCAACGGCGGTCACACCTTCGGCACCACGCTGCCGGCGACCGAGAAGGAGGATCTCGTCGCCTATCTGCTGACCTTCTAGGAGAGCTCGATGTCGACGATGACAACGACCGCGCACTCGACCGAAGACGGCGCGCTGCGATGGTTCCGGCGGCTGATGTGGGCCGGCATTATCGCCAACGTCGTCGTGGGCATCGCCTCCATCGCCTATACGCCGCAGGTGCTCGCGCTCGCCAAGGTCGATCCGGCGACGCCGTTGGTCTGGCCGCGTCTTTCCGCGATGTTGGTCATGCTTCTCGCCGGCTTCTATATTCCCGCCGCGATCGATCCCTGCGCCCATCGCTTCTCCGCAGTCTTCGCGGTGGTTTGCCGGTTCGCGGGCACCATCTTCATGGCAGTGGTTGGCGGACACTACATCATTTTCGGGCTGTTCGATTTCGTCTTCGGCGCGCCACAGGCGATCTGTCTTTATCTCGCCTGGCAGCGCGTCAACGCGGCGCCCGATGGCCGCGCCTCCGGCGGCACGATCATCGCGCTGCTGGCTGGCCTGCTCGCCATCGGCGCCTTCGTTTGGGGCGCCTTTCAGTGGCTGACGCAACCGGTTCTGCCGGCGTTTGCGTCCGACGAGGAGTTCTTCAAATACGGCTCCATCGGCAACGATGGCGCGGGCGGCATTCCCTATCCGATTTGGATCGCGATGCCGGACGTCTGCGCCCACCACCTGCCGCGTCCACAAGGCTATGCCGCCTTCGGCCTGCTCTACGAGCGCGGACGCAATCCCGCCATCGACCCGCCCGTAGGTTTCTCTCGGGCGAAGGTCGGGGTCGAGCGCATGGCGATCAATTGCGCAGTCTGTCACACGGTGCGCGCGCGACTGACTGCCGATGCCGAGCCGCAGTTCTACGTCGGCGCCGCCGCCAATACCGTCGACATCCAGGGCTATCTGCGTTTCCTGTCGCGCTGTGCGGCGGACGACCGTTTTACCCCCGATCACCTGATTCCGGCGATGGCGGCCAAGGTCAAGCTGTCCTGGCTCGACCGCCTGACCTATCGATTCATCCTCATCCCTTTCGTGCGCAAGCGCCTCTTGCAGCAGGGGGAGGAATTGGCCTGGGTGAACCGCCGCCCGGCTTGGGGACCGGGCCGGATCGATCCGTTCAATCCGGTTAAATTCGGGATGTTGCACCTCGCTGACGACGAGACCATCGGCAACAGCGACATGCAGGCGGTATGGAACCTGAACTCACGCGAGCAAATTCGTGCGTCTGCCCCGCTGCACTGGGACGGCTTGAACAACTCGGTGCGAGAGGTGGTGATCAGCTCGGCACTCGGTGACGGCGCCGTCGCGCGCGAGTTCAGCTTCCCGGCAATGGAGCGCATCGAGCGCTTCCTGCGCGCGTTGCCTCCACCACCGTCGCCGCATCGGCCCGACGCCGCGGCCATCGAACGTGGCAAGGTCGTATTTGCGGCCAACTGCGCCGAGTGTCACGCTGCAGACGGCAAGCGCACGCTCACGGTGATTTCGGTCGCCGAGGTCGGCACCGACATCAACCGGTCGCATATGTGGACCGAGCTCGCCCGGGACGCCTACAACAATTTCCGCGAAGGTCGCGATTGGGGTTTCAAATCCTTCCGTAAAATCCCAGGCTATGTCGCGGAGCCGCTGGGCGGACTGTGGCTCAATGGGCCATACCTCCACAACGGCTCCGTTCCGACCTTGCGCGACCTGCTGGAGCCGCCGGCGCAAAGGCCGGCCGCCTTCGTGCGGGGCCTCGACGTGGTGGATGCACGCAATGGCGGCTTCGTCGCTCCCTCCTGCGATCCGCGACAGCAGCCCGCGGAAGGCTTCTGCTTCGATACCCGACTCGTCGGCAACAGCAACGATGGCCACGTCTACGGCACGGCGCTATCGGCGGCCGAGAAAAGCGACCTTTTGGCCTATCTGCTTACGTTCTGACGCATGGAGAATGTCATGACCGATGCCTTGACGATCGGCTGGACGCAGGCGCAGGCGGCCACGCGGCGCATCGCCTACCGCCGACTGCTCGGCTTCAATCTCATCGTCCAGACGGCGGTCGGCCTCATCGCCGTCGTCTTGCCGGCATGGCTCGCGCGCGCAGTCGACCTCCCCGGTCCGCCGTCGTCCGGCTGGGTGCAACTGTGGGGCGTCATGTTGCTGATCATGGCGACTCTCTATCTGCCGGGCTGCATCGAGCCGCTGCACGTGCGTTGGCCGAACATCGTCGGTATTGTCGCGCGCTTCGTGCTGGCGGCGGCCTATGTCCGTCTCGGCCAAGGCTTGCGGTGGTTCGCGCTCTATGAATTGGTGTTTGCAGTGGCGCTGGCTTGGAGCTACAATCAATTGCTGCGCGCCGAACTCATGTCGCGCCCGTAGCAGAATTAGAGCGAAATCGGGCCAATCCCGTTCAGCGCGGCCGCCTCGGGCCGCGGGCCTGCTGCCTTTTCGTTAACCAATTAACCTTAAGATCGCGGCTGGTCGGTTTTTTCACGGGATGCCGCCATGCACAAGCTCGCGGTCGCGTTCTTCTACGCCTGCGCCCTGCTGTCGCTCTCGGTCACGGCGCTCGTCTTTATCAGCAAGGCCTCGGCGCAATACGGCGGGCACGTTAGCGCTTACGAGCGCACGCCACGCGCTGCAATTCGATCAATTGAAAGGGCGTCAGTTCATCGGGCTGCTCGGCGGAGCCGGGGCCGCGTGACCACTCAGCTCACGCGCAGCCTAGCCTCGGCGGCATAGATCGTGAGCCATAGCGGCTTACTAAGTAGTGATCCGGTTCACAGATCGGTGCCGCGTATGTGATATGATTGTTCAGCCGCCTGGGTCCCGAGGACAAGGAGGCGATTATGAAGGCCCTCAC
>JAFAHL010000393.1 GCA_019237215.1 Hyphomicrobiales bacterium
ACGGTGTTTGCGGCCGTCTGGCACGCTGAGGTCGTGGCGCACCGGGTGGGCGAGCCTTTTGGCACCCTCGTCCTCGCCTTTGCCGTCACGGTCATCGAGGTGGCGCTGATCGTCTCGGTCATGCTCGCCGGCAAGGCGGGCAGTGAGACCCTGGCGCGCGACACGGCCTTCGCCACCGTCATGATCATCCTCAACGGCATTGTCGGCCTTTCCCTGTTGCTCGGCGGCGTGCTGCACCGCGAGCAGGAGTTTCAGGTCAGGGGTGCCAGCGCGGCGCTCGCCGTGCTGACGGCCCTGGTGACGCTTGCGCTGGTGCTGCCCAATTACACCACCACCACACCTGGGCCGGTTTACAGCCCGTCACAGCTGGTCTTCGCCGGGACGGCCTCGCTGATGCTCTATGGCGTCTTTATCTTCGTGCAGACCGTGCGGCATCGCGACTACTTCCTGCCGGAGCCGGAGACGGGTCTGGCGGCGAGCGAGGAAGCGCACGCGCCGCCGCCCTCCGGCGCTATTGCGCTCGTTAGCCTCGCGCTGCTGTTGATTTCCCTCGTCGCGGTGGTGGGCTTGTCCAAGGCGCTGACACCAGCGGTGGACCAGGGGATAGCTGCGTTGGGGGCGCCAAAGGCGGTCGTAGGCATCGTGATCGCCGCCGTCGTGCTGATGCCCGAAGGGCTGGCCGCACTGCGGGCCGCCTGCATCAATCGCCTGCAAACCGCCGCGAACCTGGCGCTCGGCTCGGCGCTAGCGACCATCGGCCTGACTATCCCGGCAGTTGCCGCCGTCTCGATCGTGCTCGGTACGCCTCTAATGCTTGGATTGGGATCGAAGCAGGAGGTGCTGCTCGCTCTGACCCTGCTGCTATCCGTGATGACGGTAGCCGCCGGGCGCACCACACCGCAAAATGCCGCTAATGCTAATGCACCGGTCGGGTTCAGCACTCTCAACAGAGTTGTACCGATCAATAGAAAAACCAACACCTCGCCGGCAACGGACTCCGACCAAAGTACCCCGATGGTCGCGGGGCTGATGCCGGCCTCCCTCCAATGGATCACGGCAAAGGAATCATACATCGCATGACTGCCGAGAACGAACGCGGCGACTAGAGTGACGCGCACAAACACTCGCTGGCGAAGCAGCGTCAACCAGGGATGATCCGGGCGCTCTTCGTGCCGAGCCCCACTCGCTGCTACCCCGGGGAATGCAGGCACGAAGATCGCGGCGAACGGGATCCCCAGCAGTGCCGTCGCGCTCAGCCAGATGATCGCTGAGAGGCCATAGCCATCTACCGCGTGCCCGGCCACAAGCGTGCCCGCGATGAACGCAGCCGAGCCCGCGCCCCGCACCCACCCGTATTCAAATCCTGCCGTATTTTTCTGTGGTCGAGCATGGGCAAGGGAAAGGGCATCGGCGAGCGGAACGAGAGGGGCGAGCGCTGCGGCCTGAAGCAGGCTGATGGCCATTACCGTCCAAAACGCATGGGCTGCGAGGTACAGGAGCGCGGCGCTCGCAGCCAGAACGGCACAAACAGCAAGTTCTGCTCGAAAGGCGTGGAGACGATCCGCTAGACGTCCGCCAATAGGGCCGCATACGAGTCGCAGGGCAGTTGCCGCACTCAGCACGAAGCCGAGTTCCTCGGGCCCGAGTCCGCGTCCTGCAAGAAAGGCCGGCAAGAACGGCGAGGCCAATCCGAACGCACTAAAAAGTGCGGCGTAGAGGGTCATAAATCGAAGCAGTGGGCGGCGCTCAACGGCCATGGATCTGCTGGTTCATTCCTCGGGCTCGCCTTGGGGGCACACGGCCCCGCCGACGTTATGGCGAGCAAATGACCACACGGCATAATCGGATCATGATCTACATCCCGAAGGCTGATGGCATCGATCAGGATGGCCGTCCAGCCGCTCAAAGCGCTAGCGTTCCGGCCGCTCGCCCGATTGGCTCAAAATGAAGAACTCGGATGCTCCGGCGCGAGTTAACCACACTGCAGGTCCGGGCGACCGGCTACGGCTACTGAGACCAAAGCGTACCGTCGTTATTGCCCGGAAGATGGGCCCGACCACGGCACCGTCGGCGAGCACGTCTTAATCGCGCCCGCTCCATTCCGCCCCGCTAGGCGGCTCACGGACGTGCGCTTGAGAATCAGGGCCATCGAAGCTGCGAGAGCGTCTGCCGGCCCGTCTCCGTGATGCGAAAGCGGATGACTTCGACCCGCCGCCCGCCGGCGACCGAGCGTTCGCTCTGAGCGGTCGCGAGCCGGGCGGTGACCAGCTCGATTAGCATGTCGACCGTGAAGCCGTGCGCGAGCATGACGGCCTCAGTGCAGCCCTCCCGCGATGCGTCGAGC
>JAFAHL010000465.1 GCA_019237215.1 Hyphomicrobiales bacterium
GCGGACCGTCTCGTCCATGGGAGGCTCTCCTGCGCGTTCTTGTGCTTGGGGCGGCGCCAGGCGGGCGCCCAGGCCCGCGATTATAGCAAGCTTTTCATTGCGACAGTCATCGGCGGCTTGCATAATTCATGGCCGAGAAGAAGCCGCTTGGCGGCGAACGACGAGATTTGAGGAAGCGCCATGGCCGATGCCGCCGCGAAGCTCGCGCCGATGATCGATGCGCGCGCCGCCATCGACGCGATCCCGCGCAGCTACAACTTCGCCGCCGACATCATCGAGCGCAACCTCAAGGCCGGGCGCGCCGACAAGCCGGTCTTTATCGATCCGCGCGGAAGTTGGACCTACGGGGAGCTCGCCGAGCGCGTGGACCGCTTCGGCCACGTGCTGCGCTCGCTCGGAATCCGGCGCGAGGAGCGCATCCTGCTCGCACTTCTCGACACCATCGACTGGCCCACCGCCTTCCTCGGGGCCATCAAGGCCGGCGTGGTGCCCATTCCGGTCAATACGCTGATGACCGAGGACGACTACCGCTTCATGCTCGCCGACAGCCGCGCCAAGGTCCTCGTGGTGTCGGAGGCGCTGCTTGCGAAATTCGCCAACCTGATCGGTTCGAGCACGGATCCGCTGCGCGTGATCGTCTCGGGCGAGAACGCATGCGGGCATCGCCGTTTCGAGGATTTGCTCGCGAGCGCGCGGCCCGAGCCCTACACTGCGCCCACCACGCGCGACGACATGTGCTTTTGGCTTTATACCTCGGGCTCGACCGGCAGGCCCAAGGGCGCGGTGCACGTCCACGCCAATCTGCGCCTCACCGCCGACCTTTATGCCGGCGGCGTGCTCGGTCTCGACGAAAGCGACGTCTGCTACTCGGTGGCGAAGCTCTTTTTCGCCTACGGGCTCGGCAACGCCATGACTTTCCCCATGGCGGTCGGCGCCACCGCCATCCTCTCGCCTGACCGCCCGACGCCGGAAACGGTCGCCGCGATCCTGCGCCGCCATCCCGTGACGGTGTTCTATGCCGTGCCGACATTCTATGCCGCCTTCCTCGCCCATCCCGGCGCGCCCAAGCGCGCGGATTTGAAGCTGAGATACTGCATCTCCGCGGGTGAGGCCTTGCCGCCCGACGTCGGCCGGCGCTGGAAGGAACGCTACGGCGTCGACGTGCTCGACGGCATCGGCTCCACCGAGATGCTGCACATCTTCCTTTCGAATTATCCGGGCGAGGTGAAATACGGCACCACCGGCAAGCCGGTGCCGGGCTACGACATCCGTCTCGTCGACGATGACGGCAACGTGATCACGTGCAGTGGCGAAATGGGCGAGCTGCAGGTGCGCGGACCGACGTCGGCGGTCATGTATTGGAACGACCGCGAGCGGACGCGCGAGACCTTCCTGGGCGAATGGACGCGCTCCGGCGACAAATACGCGCAAGACGAGGGCGGTCACTACGTCTATTGCGGGCGGCGCGACGACATGCTCAAGGTCGGCGGCATCTATGTCTCGCCGTTCGAGGTCGAAGGCGCGCTCTGCACCCATCCCGACGTGTTGGAGGCCGCGGTCGTTGCCTGGCCGGATGACGACGAGCTGATCAAGCCCAAGGCCTTCGTGGTGCTCAAGTCCGCCGACAGGACCTGCGAGGAGCTGGCGCGGGTGTTGCAGGAGCACGTCAAGACGACACTGGCGCCTTACAAATATCCGCGCTGGATCGAATTTCGCGCCGAGCTCCCCAAGACCGCGACCGGCAAAATCCAGCGCTTCAAGCTGCGCGCCGAGCGGGAGACGCGGTAGCGGCCGAGTGCGCGCTGATGGATTGCCGCGCGTTGACGCGGCCGGTGGCATGCATTATATTGCATGAACTATAGTGCCGATCAGCGGGACGACCGGTTGTGCCCTCCGTCAAGACCAAAACGAGCGTGAAGCGGCCTGCAGCCGCGCCGGAGCGCGAAGATCACCGCGCGTTCGTCGCCGCCATCGGTCGGCTGGTGCGGCTTGCCCGTGCCAAGCGCGGGATGACGCGCCGCCAGCTCGCGCACGCCTCCGGCGCCTCCGAGCGCTATCTCGCGCAGATCGAGGGTGGAGCGGGCAACCCGTCCGTGATCATGCTCGCGTCGATCGCGCACGCGCTCGATGTTCCGATCATCGAATTGCTCTCGCGCAGCAACGGGCGTAGCGCTGCGATGGCGCAGATACTCGATGTCCTCGCGCGCACGCCGCGCGCCGAGCTTCCCGCGCTCGCCGAGCTGATCGAAAGCCGCGCGGGGTGGGATGCCGGGATCGACCGCGGCCGCCGGATTGCGCTGGTCGGGCTGCGTGGCGCCGGTAAATCGACGCTGGGTCGCAGGCTTGCGGATGCGCTCGGCTATCCCTTCATCGAGCTCTACCGGCTGATCGAACAGGACTACGGCGCGCGCATTCCCGATCTCATCGAGATGGCGGGCATCGCAACCTTTCGCCGCTACGAGCGCGCTTGCCTCGAGCGCGTCATCGACGAGCACGCCGCGGCCGTGATCGCCACCGCCGGCGGCATCGTTTCGAACCCCGAGACCTATGCGTTGCTTCTGCGCCGCACGCACGCGGTGTGGGTCAAGGCGCGGCCTGACGAGCACATGCGGCGGGTCATGGCGCAGGGCGATTTCCGCCCTATGGCGCAAAACCGCGAGGCCATGGCCGATCTCGTTGCCATCCTCGATGCGCGCCGCGCGGACTACGCGCGCGCGCAGGCCGAGCTTGATACCTCGGGCGATAGCGTGGA
>JAFAHL010000540.1 GCA_019237215.1 Hyphomicrobiales bacterium
GGAAAATCCTTGCCGAACAGCTCGGTGCGCAGCTCGGTCATGCGGGTGGTGTAGCGCGCGTCGATGAGAAACACCGTCATCGTCACCATGTCGCTCAATTTCGCACCCGCCTCGGCGAGCGTCCTCTCGATGTTGCGGAAGGTCTGCCTGAACTGGGCGTCGAAATCGCCGGCGAGCGACTTGCCGGCGTCATCCGTTTGCCCGGTATGTCCGGCGATGAAGACGGTGCGGCCCGCGCCTTCTGCAATAACCGCGGGTGAAAACGCACGCTTGACCTGCCAGGTCCCGCGAACGAACGATTTTTTCATGGCTCCTCCGGATGTCCAAGTGCAAGTAAACTGTCGTCCCCGCGAAAGCGGGGACCCATAACCACAGGCCCTGGAATATGGATCCCCAGCATAAGCGCGTTGACGCGCGTCCATAGCCCGTCGAAGACGGGCGTCAACGCCCTTAACGCCGCGCTATGCGCGGGGATGACGGTCGTTCGTGTCGGGACGAATCTGACCGACTCCATCACTTCGCATGCCCATCGCGCATCGCGCGCCAGATCCGCTCCGGCGTCGCCGGCATCTCGACGTGGCGGACACCGAGGTGGGAGAGCGCGTCCACCAGCGCATTGGCGACCGCGGGCATGGCGCCGACACAGCCCGCTTCGCCCGCGCCCTTGACCCCGAGCGGATTGGTTCTGGTCGGCACCGGGTTGCTCTTGACGTCGACCGCGCTGATGTCGGTCGCCCGCGGCATGGCATAGTCCATGAACGAACCGGTCAGGTTCTGGCCGTCGCCGTCGAACTTGATGTCCTCCATCAGCACCTGGCCGATGCCCTGCGCGACGCCGCCGACGATCTGTCCCTTCAGCAGCAGCGGATTGATGACGGTGCCGACGTCGTCCACGACGCTGTAGCGCACGATCTCGACCTCGCCGGTGTCCTCGTCGATCTCGAGCTCGCAGATGTGGCAGCCGTTGGGGAAGTTCTGCACCGGCGCGGCATAGGTCGCGGTCGCGATCAGGCCCACGTCCATGCCCTTGGGAAGCCGCGTCGGCTCCATCGCTTCCTTCGCAACGTCCTTGATGGTCAGCGTGCGATTGGTCTTGGGGCTGGAGAACACGCCGTCGGCAAAGTTGATATCGGCGGCGTCGAGGTCGAGGAGATGGGCGGCGATCGCTTTGGCCTTGGTGGTGATGCGCTCGGCAGCCGCGTCGACCGCCGATCCGCCGATGGTCGCCGAGCGCGAGCCGCCGGTGCCCTCGCCGACGAACACCTGATCGGTGTCGCCCTGGATGTAGTAGACCTCGTGCGGGTCGAGCCCGAGGCGGTCGCACGCGATCTGCTTGAAGATCGTCTCGTGGCCCTGACCCTGGGTGACGCTGCCGGCGAGCAGCGTGACCGCGCCGGATTTGTCGAACCTGATCTCGGCACCCTCGAAGCCCTGCGCGGCTGCGCGCTCGATCGTGTTGGAGAGGCCGATGCCGCGCAGCTTGCCGCGCTTGCGCGCTTCGGCGCGCCGGCGCTCGAAGCCGGCGAAATCGGCAAGCGCGAGCGCCATGTCCATGCTCTTCTCGAACTCGCCGCTGTCGTAGGTGAAGGTGAGCCCGGTCTTGAACGGCATGGCCTCGGGCGGAATGTAATTCTTGCGCCGCAGCTCGGCGGGATCGACGCCGAGCTCGTCGGCGGCGAGATCGACCAGCCGCTCGATCACATAGGCCGCCTCCGGGCGGCCGTTGCCGCGATAGGGTCGCACCGGGTTGGTGTGCGTGAACACGGCGGTGACGTCGGCATGGATGGCGGGCGTGCGATAGACGCCGGCCAGCGTGCCGATATTGCCGGTGAAGGCGGGCATGCCGGTTTGTAGATAGGCGCCGATGCCGGCGATGGTGTGCACGCGCAGGCCGAGGAAGATGCCGTTGCGGTCGAGCGCAAGCTCGGCCCGCGTGACGTTGTCGCGCGCCTGGGCGTCGCACAGAAACGACTCCGAGCGCGTCGATGTCCATTTGACCGGCCGGCCCACGCGTTTCGACGCCAGCAGCACCAGCGCCACTTCGTTGTAGACCGCCGATTTCATCCCGAAGCTGCCACCGATGTCGCCGGCGATCACTCGGATCTTGCTCTCCGGCACCTTCAGGATCGGCGCCAGCTCGGCCCGAAAGGGATGCGCGCGCTGCAGCGTCGTGTAGACCGTGTAACGGTCCTCGGCCGCGTTGTAGTCGCCGAGCGAGCCGCGCGGCTCCATGCTGGCGGCGGTGACGCGGTTGATCACGAAACGATGCTTGACGACGTGCGCGGCGTTGGCGAAGGCGGCTTCGGTTGCGGCCTTGTCGCCGAAGAGCTGCACGAAGCCGATATTGTCGGGGCTTTGATCCCACACGTGGGGCGCGCCCGCCGCGGTGGCCTCCGCGGTCGACACCACCGCGGGGAGGGGCTCGTAGTCGACCGCGATCAGTTCGGCTGCGTCCTGGGCCTGGATCAAGCTCTCCGCCACCACGAAGGCGACATAGTCGCCGGTAAAGCGCACGCGGTCTTTGACAAGCGCGGGATAGGGCGGCCGGAAAGCGCTGCCGTCGCGGCGCTTCAATCCGCCGGGGACCGGCAGGTCGCCCCATCCGGAGGCCTGCCAGTCCGCGCCCGTGAGCACCGCAAGCACCCCCGGCGACGCCTTGGCCTTGCTTATATCGATCGAGCGAATGCGGGCATGCGCGTGCGGGGAGCGCAGCACATAGCCGAACACCATGCCCGGCAGCACGATGTCGCCGACGTAGCGGCCGCCGCCCCTGAGCAACCGCGGATCCTCGAACCGGGATACGCTTTGACCGATCGCGAATTCACCCATCTCAATCCTCGGAGTTGTCGACGGCGTTACGCCTTATGGCAAAGCGCTGGCGCCCTGGCTACCCGCCCCAGCACCCGCCGCCCGGCTGCGCGACCAAGACGGCCGCTCAGCGCTGCGGCGCGGTGGGCTGATGGCCCGAGAGCTTGGCCAGCACACCCTGACGTTCGGTTTCGCGGCGCATGAACTCGGCGAGCCTTTGCGGCGTGTTGTCGGCAGGCACCGTCATGCCGAGCGCCTCCATACGCTGGCGGAACGGCTGCGATTGAACGACGTCGTTGAGCTCTTTGTTGAGGAACGCGATGATCGCCGCCGGCGTCTTGGCGGGCGCCGCCAGACCGACGAAGCCGCGATGGTCGAAATTGGGATAGCCCAGCTCCTCCATGGTCGCCACGTCGGGCCAGCTCGCAATCCGGTGCGCGCTCGCGACGGCGAGCGCACGCAGTTTGCCGTCGTCCGAAAGCGGCTTGGCCTGCGAAAAGTAGGCGAAGGTGCCGTCAATTCCGCCCGCCGCCACGTTGCGGGCTGCCTCGCCGGAGCCGCGATAGGGCACGCCCACGATGTCGGTCTTGGCGAGCGAATTGAGTTGCGTCAGCGCGATCGCGGGCGAAGTGGCAGGACCGGACGTGCCGAAGCTGATTTTCGTCGGATTGGCCCAGGCGGCGGTCACGAGTTCCTGCAGCGATTTGTACGGGAGCTTGGCATCGATGACGAGAACCAGCGGCGGCCCCTCGGCGATCATTCCGATCATGGCGAAATCATCGATGGCGTTGTAGGCAACCGGGATGTAGTGCAGGTTCTGCGCGTCGGCGACCGAATTGGCGAAGAGCGTGTAGCCGTCGGGCTCCGCCCGCACGGCGAAGGTCCCGCCCACGACGCCCGAGCCGCCGGGCTTGTTCTCGATCACAATGTTCTGACCGATGCGCTCCTGCATCATCGCCGCCAGAATGCGAGCCGGAACGTCGGTCAAGCCGCCCGCCGCGAACGGCACGACGAACGTGATCGTCCGGTTCGGGTAGTTCTGCGGCTGCGCGGCCGCGGGCCAGATTGCGCTCACGACAAGCGCGCCGAGCAGGGCCAATCGCAGACGGTGCGTCATGT
>JAFAHL010000595.1 GCA_019237215.1 Hyphomicrobiales bacterium
AATTTTTTCGGCTCGACCAGCATGGCGGCCAGCCCGGCGGCGCCCGCGCCTTCAGCCATGGTCTTCTGTAAGGTGAGATAGGCATGGACCGCGCGCTCGAGATGCGCCTCGTCGACCAAGATGATCTCGGACACGAGCTGGCGCACGACCGGCAGCGCCAATACCCCCACATTCTTCACCGCGATGCCTTCGGCCAGCGTCGCGCCGCCGAGCGCACGGTTTTCGCCGTGCAGGGCATTCCAGAACGATGGGTAGAGCGCAGCCTCCGCCCCGACGATCTCGATTGCGGGCTTGCGCGCGCGGGCGGCGATTGCGGTGCCTGCAATAAGCCCGCCGCCGCCAATGGGAACCACCAGCGCGTCGAGGTCGGGAGCGTCCTCCAGCATCTCCAGTGCGATGGTGCCTTGGCCCGCGATCACCAATGGGTCGTCGTAGGGATGGACGAAGGTCAGGCCGCGCTCGCGGGCAATGGTTTCGGCGCGCAGCTGCGCCTCCGCCACCGTCTTGCCCTCGAGCACCACCTCGGCGCCGTGCGCCTGCGTCGCCTCCACCTTCACGAATGGCGTCGTCACCGGCATGACGATGGTGGCCGGAATTCCCAACCGCGCCGCGTGATAGGCCACCGCCTGCGCGTGGTTGCCCGCCGACATGGCGATGACGCCGTGCTCACGCTCGGATGCGCTCAGCGATGCAAGCTTGTTGAAAGCGCCGCGATCCTTGAACGAGTTGGTAACTTGGAGATTTTCGTACTTGACGTAGACCTCGGCAGTGGTCAGCGCCGAGAGCTTGGGCGCCGGAAGCATCGGCGTGCGCAACACCTGGCCCGCGATGGTACGCCGCGCTGCCTCGATGTCGGCAACAGTGATGCTCATGCCTCACCTCATTCCCACCACCGATGCGGCCCGCTTGGCACCAGCGTGTGGCGCACCAGCGGTCCATCCTGGTGCGCCCGTCGCATCCCGGACACAAGGCCAAGCTTCAGCTTCATCGTTAGCTCGCAAATGGCGTGCCTCCGGTGCAAAGACCATCTATGCTGCATCCGCAGGTGGAGTCGGAGCATAGCAAGGATAGACAGCGAGGACATTTAGACATGACCGACGGCGGACCGAGAAAGATAGGGGTGTCGATCGAGGTCAAGCCCCACGCTTACGACCCGGCCGCCAATCCGGAACTGTTCGAGGGCGTGCTGGCGCGCCGCTGTATTGCGCTCGTGATCGACGTCATCATCATCGCCATTCCCGTGCTGTTCGCGGCGGTGTTCATTTTCATCTTCGGTCTCGTCACGCTCGGGCTCGGCTGGGTCCTGTTCTGGCTGTTGTCACCCGCGACCGTGATCTGGGCGATCTGCTATTACGGCCTGACTTTCGGCAGCCCGGCATCGGCGACCATCGGGATGCGGGCGATGGATATCGAAATGCGCACTTGGTACGGGGCGCCCGCCTATTTCGTGCTGGGCGCGGTGCACGCAATCGCTTACTGGTTCACGGTTTCGTTCCTGACGCCGCTGATTCTTCTGGTGGCCTTCTTCAACGACCGCCGGCGGCTCCTGCACGACATGCTGGTCGGCACGATCGTCATTAACAACCGCCTTCGCGCTGACGCGTTGCGCCGCGCGCCCCGCTGAGTACAAGGGGTTTGACGAAACGCGCCGCGCGCGCGATCTTAGACGTCGGCAAACCGAATGGTGCCGGTTCGAGACGGCCGTGACCCAGCACTCACGCAACACGCCGCAGTTCTATCTCACCGCGCCCTCGCCCTGCCCTTATCTGCCGGGCCAGGAGGAGCGCAAGGTGTTCACGCATCTCGTCGGCGAGCGGGCCGCCGAGCTCAACGATCTGCTGACCCACGGCGGCTTCCGCCGCAGCCAGTCGATCGCCTATCGGCCCGCCTGCGAGAACTGCCGCGCCTGCGTCTCGGTCAGGGTCGTGGCGCAAGATTTCAGACCGACGCGGAGCATGCGGCGAATTCTCGACCGTAACCGCGATCTCGCGGGCGAAATGCGCGCCTCGGTGCCGACCTCCGAGCAATATTCGGTGTTCCGCTCCTATCTCGACGCCCGCCACCGCGACGGCGGGATGGCGGATATGACGGTGCTCGATTACGCCATCATGGTAGAGGACAGCCATGTCGAAACCCGCGTGGTCGAATACCGGCGCCGCGGTCCCGATACCGCCATCAACGCGCGCGGCCGCGGAGAACTGCTCGCGGTCGCGCTCACCGACGTGCTCAGCGACGGCCTCTCCATGGTCTACTCGTTCTTCGACTCCGACCAGGCGTCGCGCTCGCTCGGCACCTTCATGATTCTCGACCACATCGCGCGCGCGCGCGCGATTCGGCTTCCGTACGTTTACCTCGGCTATTGGGTCGAGGGCTCGCGCAAAATGGACTACAAGGGCCGTTTCCTGCCGCAGGAGCGGCTCACACCCGACGGCTGGAAGCGGGTGGAACGCTAGAGGCGCTTCGTCCTGCGACGTGCAGCATCGCGCCGTCGCCTAGCCCAAGACCTGATCGGCGATCAGTTTTAAGTTGAGCGCGATGATGGTGGCGGCCACGAGGGCCGCCAGCGCCGTGAACCACCGCGGCGAAGCCAGCGCTTTCATCTTCCTGCGGTCAGCAGTGAACATGACCAACGGCACGACGGAGAACGGCAAAGCCAGGCCTAGCACCACTTGGCTGAGGATCAAGAGTTTTGCCGTCCCGGCCTCGCCGTACCAGATCGTGACCGTGGCGGCCGGGACGATGGCGAGCGCCCGGGTCGTGAGCCGCCGCGCCCAAGCCGGTAGGCGGATATCGATGAAGCCCTCCATCACGATTTGCCCGGACAACGTGGCGGTCACGGTCGAATTCATGCCGCAACACAAGAGCGCGATCCCGAACAGCGTGGGCGCGATCGCGGAGCCGAGGAGCGGCGCCAAAAACGCGTGTGCTTGGTCGAGTTCGGCGACATCGGTCCTACCCGCCTTGTTGAAGGTGGCGGCCGCCAGAATGAGGATCGACGCGTTGATGAGCAGCGCAAACATCAGCGCAATCGTGGAATCGAACGTGGCGAGCTTGATCGCCTCGCGTCTGTCCTCGACCGTATCGCCGAACCGGCGGGTCTGCACCACGCCGGAGTGCAGATACAGGTTATGCGGCATCACGGTCGCTCCCATGATGCCGATGGCAAGGTAGAGCATTTCAGGGTTGGTCACGATTTCGGTCGTTGGCACGAAACCCAGGATCACTTTGCGCCAGTCCGGGTGGGCGAGCGCGATTTGGACGGCAAAGCAGGCGGCGATGACACCGAGCAAGGCTACGACGAAGGATTCGATCCAGCGGAAGCCGAGCCGCTGCATTGCCAGAATGAGGAACACATCGAGCGCGGTGATGACGACGCCGATTTCCAGCGGGATTTTGAACAAGAGATTGAGGCCGATGGCGGTGCCGATCACTTCGGCGAGGTCGGTCGCGCAGATGGCGATCTCCGCCAGCACCCACAGCGGCCAGGCCACCACGCGGGGGAACGCGTCGCGGCAGGCCTGCGCCAGATCGCGGCCGGCGCCGATGCCCAGCCGCGCGCACAGCGCCTGCAGCAGGATCGCCATGAGGTTCGAAAGCAACGCGATGGTGAGCAGCGCGTAACCGAACTTCGAGCCGCCGGCGAGCGAGGTCGCCCAATTTCCCGGATCCATGTAGCCGACGGCGACGAGATAGCCCGGCCCGAGAAAGGCGATGAGCTTCCGCCACAGCGGCCCCTTGGGTCGCGTGGCGATCGTGCCGAAGACCTCGGAGAGCGAGGGCGTGCTGCGGCTGCGCCGCCAGCCGGTTTCGGGATAATCGCCTGAGGGGGATGACCCCTCCTCCGGCACCGACGAGACAGCCATGCTGACAATCCTTCGCCATCTCCATAGCCTTGTTGCAAATAATTTGCAATTGCACTGGAGCGGGGCGGCACGCCGTGCGGTGCTCCGAAAATACTATTATGCTGAGGCACTTAGGGGCAGCATGGGAACATTTGCCGCCCCGGCGCGATTGAGGGCCGGGGTGCCTCACGCCATGCCCTGTTCGACTGTTCTTCCCACCTCGACACGCGTGCGGGTCGGACTGTGCGCGCTCGCCGCGCTGGCGCTGAGCGCGCAAGGCGCTTTCGCTGCCGAAGGCGCCAAGACGGGCGCGTCCGAGGTCATCTTTCTCGTGCAACTCGTGGCGTTGATGCTGGTCGGCCGCCTGTTGGGTGAGCTCATGAACCGCATCGGCCAGCCGTCGGTCATGGGCATGTTGCTGGGCGGCATCGTGCTGGGCCCCTCGGTGCTGGGAGTGGTGTGGCCCGATTTGCAGCACGCCATGTTTCCGAGCGCGCCCGAGCAGAAGGCCATGCTCGATGGCGTCGCGCAGTTCGGCATTCTCCTGCTGCTGCTGCTGACTGGGATGGAGACTGACCTCAAGCTCGTGAGAACGGCCGGCAAGGCGGCGCTGAGCATCTCGCTCACAGGTGTGGCCGTACCGTTCATCTGCGGGTTCGCACTTGGCCAGCTGATGCCGGAATGGCTGCTGCCGCATCCGGATCAGCGACTTCTCACCTCGCTCTTCCTCGGCACCGCGCTGTCGATTTCCTCGATCAAGATCGTGGCCGCGGTCGTGCGTGAAATGGGCTTCACCCGGCGCAAGCTCGGACTGATCATCGTCGCCTCGGCGATCTGCGAGGACTCGATCGGTTGGGTGATCATCGCTATCACCTTGGGTCTCGCTCAAGCGGGCACCGTCGACCTCATGAGCGCGGCCAAAAGCGTTTTGGGGACCGCCGTCTTCCTGATCGCGAGCTTCACCTTTGGCCGCCGCATCGTCTATTTCCTGATTCGGTGGACGAACGACAATTTCGAGAGCGATTTCCCGGTGATCACGATGATTCTGGTGATCATGGGAGTGATGGCGCTCACCACGCACTTCATCGGCGTGCACACGGTGCTGGGAGCCTTCGTCGCCGGGGTGCTGATCGGGGAATCGCCGATTCTCAGCAAGCACATCGATGAGCAGTTGCGCGGCCTCATCCTGGCGTTCTTCATGCCGGTCTTCTTCGGCATCGCTGGACTATCTGCCGACATCACCGTCCTGCACGATGTTCCGCTCTTGCTCCTGACCGTTGGGTTGATCGCGATTGCGAGCTTCGGCAAATTCGCCGGCGCGTTCATCGGCGGCAAAATCGGCGGACTGACCCGACGCGAGGCCTTCGCGCTCGCTTGCGGCATGAACGCACGCGGCTCGACCGAGGTGATCATCGCCACGATCGGACTGTCGATGGGCGCGTTGACCCAAAATCTCTTCACCATGATCGTTGCCATGGCGGTCGCGACCACCATGGCCATGCCGCCGATGCTGCGCTGGGCCTTGGGGCGGGTGCCGCTGAGCAAGGCGGAGAAGGAACGGCTGGAGCGCGAGGAGTTCGAGGCTCGGGGGTTCGTTTCGAATCTCGAACGCCTGTTGCTTGCTGTGGATCAGAGTCCCAACGGCAAGTTCACGGCGCGTCTCGCAGGGCTCTTGGTCGGCACCCATGGTATTGCGATCACGGTCGTTCCGCTGTCCGGTCGGGGCAAACAAGACAAGAAGGAGCCGGGCGATCGCGTCGAGGAAGCCGTGAAGGCGGCCGCCGAGGACACCAAGCTTGCGCGCAACAGCGAGGACGAGCCCGCGCCGGTCGACGTCACGGTCCGCAAGCATCGCGCTTCAAGCGGAGAGATCATCGCCAAAGAGGCAAAAAAAGGATACGACCTTCTCGTCGTGGGCATCGAGAACACGCGCAACAAGAGCGGCGGGTTCCATCCGGACGTCAGCCGCATCGCGTCAGCTTTCGAGGGACCGCTCGCCGTCGTGTCCGCAAACGGCGGTCATCTCAAGCAACCGCAGCAAAGTCCATTGCACCTGCTCGTGCCGGTGACCGGAAACGAGGTATCGCGCCGAGCCGCCGACGTCGCGATTGCAATCGCGCGCGCCAGCGAGTGCCCGATCACCGCTCTCTACGTTGCCACGGGCGGCGCAGGCAACGGGCGCAGGCGCCGTGGCTTTCGCGCGCGCCGGCAGGAGCAGGCGATCATGAAGGATGTCGTCGAAATGGCCGACCGCCACGACGTGATGGCGCGAACCGCCGTGCACTCCGACGTGGCGCCACACGAGGCGATCCTCGCCGAAGCGAAGAAACACGGGCACGACCTGATCGTCATGGGAGTGAGTCGTCGTCCGGGCGACAATCTGTTCTTCGGGGACACCGCCGCGGCCGTGCTCGAAAATTCGCCTGCATCGATCGTATTCGTTGCGAGCTAGCAGCTGGCACGAACCAAGGGACAAAGTCCCCGCCCGTCGGCGTAGCACGCAGACGCAAACCGCGCGGCAGACGCACCCTCAGCGGATGGCATTGCCGCTGGCGGAAGCAGCTTTCAGGTTGATCGCCGACAAGAACTCCTGACGAGTTGCCGGCTTGGTCCGAAATGTTCCCAGCATGCAGCTCGTCACCATCGTGACGTCGGATTTGTGCACGCCTCTGGTGGTCATGCATTCGTGCGCGGCCTCGACCACCACGCCGACTCCGAAGGGCTTGAGCACGTTGTCCAGGCACGAAGCGATCTCCGCCGTCATTTTCTCCTGCACTTGAAGCCGCTTCGAATAGACGTCGACGAGGCGAACGAGCTTCGAAATTCCGACAACCCGCTGGCGCGGAAGGTAGCCGATGTGAACGCGGCCGATGATCGGCGCCATGTGATGCTCGCAATGCGATTCGAACCTGATGTCGCGCAGCAAGACGATCTCGTCGTAGCCAGCGACTTCTTCAAAGGTCCGCTTCAAATAGTCACGGGGATCCTCGAAATAACCGGCATACCATTCTTCGTATGCACGAGCGACGCGAGCGGGTGTTCCGATCAGCCCTTCGCGATCGGGGTCGTCCCCGGCCCAGCGAATGAGGGTGCGCACCGCGCGTTCGGCCTCCGCGCGCGAGGGCCGAACGACGGACGTTTGTCGAGACGGTCGTCTTTTGAGGCGGTGATTGAATTTGACGATCTTATCCATGTGAATCCTTCGCGTCATCTCGGGGTTTTGCGCCCAAGCTGTGAAACGATACGGCCATTGCGCTGGTTGCGCTAGGCGGATGAAGGGCCGTCATGCACGATCGAACAGGCGGGGGAGCGCGACCTGCGCCTTCGATCAACTCTCCTCCCGACCCTTCCCGCTCGCCGGCATCTGCTTGAACGTGTTGGTGCGCGGAAACCCCTTGGGCGCCAACCGTCCGGCATCGGCGCGATTGCCGCACCAATCAGCAAGCTCTTTGAGCGTCAGCGAGAATGCGCGACCGGCAGCGTCGGTCCACGAGAGTCCCTCCTCCGCCCTGAAGGTCTTGAGATCGCTCAGCCCGCCATCCTTGTAGCGCTGCAGCCGCACGCCGCGCCCTCGCGTCATCTCTGGCACCTGGTCGAGCGAGAAAATCACCATCTTGCGGTTCTCGCCGATCGAGGCGACGAGTTCGCCCTCCACCACCGCGATGGCACGCGCCCCGTCGGGCGGCGCGACATTGAGCACCTGTTTGCCCTTGCGGGTATTGGCCAGACATTCGTCCTCGGGGACGACGAAGCCGCGGCCTTGCGCGCTTGCGAGGAGGAACTTGCGCCCGCCCTGGTGGCGGAAAACAGCCACCACATCGGCCTCCTGCTCCAGGTCGATGAAAAGACGGATCGGCTCGCCATGCCCGCGGCCACCCGGAAGCCTCGCCGCATCGAGGGTGTAGAAGCGCCCGTTGCTGGCAAACACCAGACACCTCGACGTGGTCTCGGCTGGGAATGCGAATTTCGGGCCGTCGTCCGCCTTGAACGCGATGCTCGATAGATCGGTGACGGTACCCCGCAGCGCGCGGATCCAGCCCTTCTCCGACACGACGACGGTGATCGGCTCGCGCTCGACGAGCGCCTCCTCGATCGCCGCCTCGTCGTGTTCCGGCGCCTCCGCGAAGGTGGTGCGGCGCTTGCCCAGCGCCGTCTTGGGCGAA
>JAFAHL010000014.1 GCA_019237215.1 Hyphomicrobiales bacterium
AGCTCCATCAGGAACACCTTGTTTGTGCAGCGGATCATGGAGATCGGGTCGTCGATGACCGGCATGCCTTCCTGCCAGGCGCGGCGGGCAAAGCGGTAGGTGTGATTGTCGATCGACGTGGTCTCGCGGATGAACAGGCCGTCGTACTCGGCGATCTCGGAAAGCTGGCGACGCGTCACCGGCTCGACGTCGACCGAAAGCCGCTCGGCGATGCGCGCCATGTGCTTGATCGAGGCGGGCGAGGACGGCGCCATCTTTTCGTTGGGGTCGTAGAGCACCGCGAGGTCGTATTTCGGCACGGTGCGCGCCTTCGGGTCGCGCCATTCGCGCTTGGTGTGCTGGTGCAGCGATTCGCGCAGGAATGATGCTTCGCCGTTGGCGAGGCGGGTAATGTTGCGCGGGCGGATGCGTTCGATCGAGAGCCAGGCGCCGGACTCCACGTTGACCTCCAGCGCCGGGCAACGGAACCAGTCGAACAGCAGCCGCCCGAACGATTCGAAGCGCGGGTCGCGGGCGATGCCGAAGCAGACCAGGAGTTTGAACTCACCCGCGGGCTGGAAGTCGGCCCGACGCGCACAGCGGTTGAGCTCGTCTTCGAGCTTCGGCAGGGCATGCTCGTAGAGCTTGGCCTCGCGCAGCTCCAGCATGGTCTCGACGGTCGGCATGACGCGATGGCCGCGCGCTTCCGCCAGCAGCGAGGCGTAATAGCCCTTCGATTGATAGCCGTAGGAGCGCGCCAGATTGACGAGCTTCGGCCGGCCCATGTCGAACAGGCGCGGACGGGCGAGATACTCGCTCGTCGTAATCACCTTGTGTGGGGTCTCAGCGTTGGGCAGGTCTTTGGGCTGGTCGACCAGAATGACCCAGCCGGTCATGAAGATCCTTTCCGGATGACGATGGCCGCGCTCAGCCGCTCGCGACCCAGATGGGTCACGCGCTCGAACGCGGTCCACGGTACCGCGTAGGTCTCGGCGGCGGCCGCCATCCCTTGATCATCTCTGATGGCCGCCGGGTCGTGCATGAGAACATGCCGTCCGTCGCGACCGAAGGCAAAAATCCAGTGTGGCTTCCCTCTGGGCACCATGTGATAGCCCGAAACCAGGACGATGACCACGCTGCCCGCATCGAATGCCCGCATGAGAACCGATTCGTTCACTGGAGTCAGGTGGCTGGGGATATCGAGCGTTTTCGCCTCACGCTGGAACGCGAGCTGTGTCACCTGCATGACGCGGCGCTTGTCGGCGGATTTGGCGGTGTCGAGGAAATAGGGGCCGGGGTGGCTGACATAGATCTCGGGCTCGAGGCCGTGGCGCTTGAGCGCGACCGCCATGCCGTAGGGCTCGCAGCCGCCCGGTCCCGAGGTCATGAAGATGGTGGTGGCTTCGCGCCAAAGCTGAAACTCGAAGGCGGGCAGCGGCTTGAATTTTCGATCGGCCCAGCCCAGCGCCATCATGATGCAGGCCGGCCCGCAGGTGAATTCGGTGGTCTGGTGAAAATAAGGCGGCGCGAGCGCGAGCGCAGGTAAGTTGGGGACGAGCCGCTTCTCGAAACGCAGGGCATCGCCGCCGTCCTCATAGTAGCCGCGATGGCGAGCGAATTGCTTGTAGCCGCTCTTGCGGTAGCGCGAGATCGCGGCGTGGTTGGTCACGTGCACTTCGAGACGGATGGCGCGGCAGCGGCGCGCGACCGCGGCCGCTTCGGCGGCCGCGAGCAGCATCGCTCCCACCCCGCGTCCAGCGATATGGGGTGCGACCGCGATGGAATAGAGACGCGCCACGACCGAGCGCGGCCGAAACAACACGATGGCACTGCCGGCGAGCCGCTCGCCGTGCCGAGCCACGATCACCTCCGCGCTGGGCGACCTTAGAAAGCGCCGTAGGCTGGGGCGCGACAGCCTGTCGGTGGCAAAGACGCGATGCTCGAGCTCGCTCAACGCGTCGACGTCGCCGCGCTCGGCCTTGCGGACGCGGATCTCGGCCACCTGTGCATGGGCAAGATGGGAAGGCATCGTCACCACGGAGACGCTGCACGATACCAGCTTCGCCGCGCACCTGCAGCAGGCGCGCTCGCATGCAAGCGAGAGCGACAGGATGGGGCGTGCTGGCGACCGCGGATTACGCCGGGATCCGCTGCCGATTCCACCGCCCACGGCCTTTGAACCCGTTCGCCGCCTGTCGCGACCAACGGACGAACGGCCGCAAGGGCCGCGACGGGATCAGAAGAGGAAAGCCGCAGCATTCTGCCGGAGGATTTGATCCCCGGAACGAAAACGGTTGTGATCGGCGCGTGCGCCCCCATCCACCCCCGCGTCGGTCCGGCGGTCCGCCCGGATGTCTCCATCCGGGCGGACCTGCTCCTATTTTTTCGACCATGGCCGCGCGCAGCCGCGTTCCTCCGGCGACGCAGACGGACGCGCCATGATCCATCGATCCGCTTGCAGATGCTAGCGACGGGGTGCGCGCCCTTGCGGACCACGCCGCTGATGTGCGATTTTGTGCCGATCATTTTATTTGACCGATAGCAAGGGAACGACCATGCGCACTGGCTTGACGACCGCCGCCCTCACGCTCATTCCCACCGCCGCCTTCGCTCATCCCGCCATCGGCGACGCGCACGGTTTCGTTGCCGGTTTCGCGCACCCGCTCGGCGGGCTCGACCACGTTCTGGCGATGGTCACCGTCGGCATCTTCGCCTGGCAACTCGGCGGCCGCGCGCTCTGGCTCGTGCCCGCGACCTTCGTGCTCGCCATGGCGGCCGGCGGCGTGCTCGGCATGGCTGGCGTCCCGGTGCCGTTCGTCGAACTCGGTATCGCCGCCTCGGTGATCGTGCTCGGCGCCGTCGTGGCATTCGCCCGCCGGGCTCCGGTTGCCATTGCGGTGGGGCTCGTCGGAGTGTTCGCGATCTTCCACGGTCACGCCCATGGCACCGAGATGCCGCTCGACGCCACCGGCGGCGCCTATGCGGCGGGCTTCATGCTGGCGACCGCGCTCCTTCACGCCGCAGGAATTGCGCTCGGCTTCGCGATCGGCCGCATCGCCCATGGCCGCGCCGCTTACCAGCTCGGCGGCTCCCTCGTCGCGCTTGCCGGCGTGGCGATCCTCACGCACCTGATCTGAGATCGCGCGCGGTGCGCGCCCGCGTGTCTCCTTGATGTCCAGGATTCGCGCGAGGTGCCGCAACGTCGGAAGGGGCACTAGCGGCCTTCGACGCTCATCGCCAACACGCGCGCGACGTGGAGGGCCTCGCGGCCGGTGCCATCCTTGATTTGATGCCGGCATGAGGTGCCGTCAGCAAGGATAAGCGTGTCGGCCTCCGCCTTGCGCACCGCGGGAAGGAGCGAGAGCTCCGCCATCTTGAGCGACACGTCGAAGGTATCGGCGCCGTAGCCGAAGGCGCCCGCCATGCCGCAGCAGCTCGAGTCCACCGTTTCGACCGCCAAATCGGGCACCAGCCTGAGCACCGCCTCGACCGCGGCCATCGCGGCGAAAGCTTTCTGATGGCAATGGCCGTGCAGCAGCGCCCGCTTGGCCACCGGCGCGAGCGCGAGCTTGAGCGCCCCGGCCTTCGCCTCGCGCGCCAGAAATTCCTCGAACAGCAGCGCGTTCGCGGCCAGGCGACGGG
>JAFAHL010000087.1 GCA_019237215.1 Hyphomicrobiales bacterium
CGACGAGGTCGAGGCCGCCGACAACAAGACGCTGGTGCACGAGGAGCTCAAGCCGGCCGGCACCTTCGCCGACCTCAAGCATCTCAAGGGCCGCAAGGGCACCAACATCGCGCTCGATTTCAAGCTGCGGCGGGGCGATGTCGAAAAAGCCTTCGCCGAAGCCGCGCACGTGTTCGAGCACACCTTCCACACGCAGAAGGTGCTTCACCTCGCGCTCGAGCCGTTCGTGTCGATCGCGGATTGGAACGAGCGAGGCGTGACGATCTACACCGCCTCCCAGGGTCCGTCGTTCGTGCGCACCGAGATCGCCCGCCTGCTCGGCTGGCCGGAGAACCGCGTGCGCATCAAGGTGCCCTACCTCGGCGGCGGCTTCGGCGCGAAGCTCTACATCAAGATGGAAGCGCTCGCGACCGCGCTCTCCATGATCGCGCGGCGGCCGGTCAAGGTCGCGCTCACGATGGAGGAGCAGTTCTACACCATCACCCGCCATCCCAGCACCTGCCGTATCAAGACCGGCCTCGACAAGAGCGGCCGCATCACCGCGCGCAAATGCGAGGTGTACTGGAACGGCGGCGCCTACGCCGACGTCGGGCCGCGAGTGACGCAGAAGTCGGGCTTTACCGCCTCGGGCCCCTACGACATCGACAACGTCTGGGTCGATTCCTACGCGCTCTACACCAACCTGCCGCCGGCGGGGGCGCTGCGCGGCTTCGGCATTCCGCAACTGGTGTGGGCCTACGAGAGCCACACCGACATGATCGCGCGCGCGCTCAAGCTCGATCCGCTCGAGTTCCGCCGCAACAACCTCCTGCGCGAAGGGCGGCCGCAGGCCACCGGCCAGATCGTGCAGGACGCCAAGCTCGAGGCCGTGCTCGACCGCGTAGCCGAACGGCTGAACTGGGGCAAAGCGCTCGAGCGCGGCACTGGCGCGTTGCGCCGCGGCCGCGGCCTCGCCTTCGCCATCAAGGCGGTGATCTCGCCGACGACCTCGGTCGCCAATATCACCATCGCGGCCGACGGCAGCGCCACGCTCTATTGCGGCACCGTCGACATGGGCCAGGGCTCCGATACCGCCATGGCGCAGATCGTCGGCGAGGTGCTCGATATCCCGGCGCAAAGCGTGAGGATCGTGCCGCGCGACACCGATGTTACGCCTTACGACATGGGCACGCTCGGCTCGCGCTCGCTGTTCCACATGGGCCACGCGGTGCGGCTCGCCGCGCAGGACGCGCGCGACAAGATCAAGGCGCTCGCGCGCGACGTCGGCGAGCCCGAGGGCAGCAATATTCCCCTGCCCGAGCTGTTCAAGAAGAAATACGGCATGCAGGCCGGCAATATCGTCGGCACCGGCAGCTACAAGCCGGACTACGTACCGCCCGATCCGGCGACCGGGCTCACTCCAAATGTCACGCCGTTCTGGATGTGCGCCGCTTCCGGAGCCGAGGTCGAGGTCGACACCGAGACCGGCCACGTGCGGATCGCGCGGCTCATCACCGTAGTCGACTGCGGCCGACCGCTGAACCCGAAGATCGTCGAGACCCAGATTTCCGGCGCCGTGCTGATGCATCTCGGCTTCACCATGTTCGAGAAGATGCACATCGACGCGGGGCAGGTGACCAACGCGTCGCTCGCCGATTACAAGATTCCTGGGATGCTCGACGTGCCGCGGGTGATGGAGAACGAAACGGTCGACGCCAATCAATCGAACGGCCCGTTCGGCGCCAAGGGCGTGGGCGAAACCGCGACGTTTTGCGTGTCGCCGGCGATCGCCAATGCCATCGAGGATGCCTGCGGGGTGCGCCTCACCTCGCTTCCGCTCAACGCCGAGGCGGTGTTCCGCGCGCTGCGCGCCAAGGCCGACAAACCGCTCGGGGACGAAGAATGATGCGCACGATCAGCTTCACCCTCAACGGCGAGAAGGTCGCGGCCGAGATCAAGCCGCATCACAATCTCGTGGAGCTGTTGCAGCGCGAATTCAATCTCATGGGCGCGCGCGAGAGCTGCGGGCAGGGCATGTGCGGCTGCTGCACCGTGCTGGTGAACGGCGCGGCGGTCTCCGGCTGCCTCTACTTGGCCGCGTTCGTCGATGGCGCCGAGGTGCGCACGGTCGAGTCGCTGGCGGACCCGAGCACGCACGCTCTCAATCCCGTGCAGGAGGCGTTCATCGAGGCCGGTGCGTTCCAGTGCGGATACTGCACGCCGGGCTTCGTGCTGATGACGACGCAGCTGCTCGCGGCGCATCCCGATCCGGATGAGGATCAGATCCGGCACTATCTCTCGGGCAATCTCTGCCGCTGCGC
>JAFAHL010000339.1 GCA_019237215.1 Hyphomicrobiales bacterium
GCTGCGCCACATCAGCGGCAAGGGCGCGATGTGTTCGGTCGATCTTTCGCTCGAAGAAGCCGCCGCCGAGATTGCGGATCTGAGCGGCGTGGTTTCGGTCGCTGTAAGCAACGCGCCGGGTTCAACCGTACTTGCAGGCGACCCCGAAGCGATTGACCGAATCGTGGCGCGCCTCGAAACGCGCGGTGTGTTCGCGCGCCGCATCAAGGTCGATGTCGCATCGCACAGCCCTCAGGTGGATGCGCTGAAGAACGAGTTGGCAATTGCACTCGCCGGAATTCAACCGCGCATGGAGCAGACGCCGACTTGTTCGACGGTTACGGGAACGTTTCTCGCGGGTAAAAAGTTCGACGAAAAATATTGGGTCGACAATCTGCGATATCCCGTTCTTTTTAGCCAGGGACTCGAAACATTATTAGCCGGCGGGATCACCTTCGTGGTGGAGATGACCCCGCATCCGGTCCTCACCGCGATGATCGAACCGCGTGTGCCCGCGACCGGAACGTTGCGCCGCGAGGTGCCGGAGTTGCCGGAACTCTACTCTGCGTTGGGACGCGCGTGGCAGGCGGGTTGCGAAATCGATTGGACGCTGATTTATGGCGAAAACGGCCCGGTAGCGGAATTGCCGCCTTATCCGTGGCAACGCGAACGTTACTGGATCGATCTTCCCCCGCGCACGGCTGCGGCGCCGTTCTATCCCGAACTCGGCGATGCCATCGATGTCGCGGGCGCAAACACCGTGCTTCGGGAGTGCCAGGTGAGCCTATGGGAATGCGAGTGGCTCTCCGATCATCGCGTAGAGGGCGCGGTCGTGTTTCCAGCCGCGGCATTGATCGAGTTGGCGGCGCGCGCCCTGGCCCAGGGCGGACCGGTTCGTTTCGAAAACATCGAGTTCTCCGAACCGATGATCCTGACCGAGCAGGAAACGCGCCGCGTCCAGATCCGCCTTGGCGGGGCATCCTTTTCTATTCACAGCCGCGGCGATGGCGAGTGGTTGCGGC
Organism: Hyphomicrobiales bacterium; assembly: GCA_019237215.1. GTDB lineage: Bacteria > Pseudomonadota > Alphaproteobacteria > Rhizobiales > Xanthobacteraceae > VAZQ01. The sequence goes on from JAFAHL010000339.1 coordinate 1,002, forward strand.
ACTGTTCGGGACGAATCGGCCGCGCGTCCGGAAAAGCTCTGCGTGCGATCGAGGCGCTAGGCGACGGGCGGTCGACCGATGTCGATGCGTTCTACGCGAGACTGCGCGGCGCCGGTCTCGAATACGGCTGCGCATTCCGGCTGGTCGAATCGCTGCGCGTTTCCGATTCCCATGTCGAGGCCGCCGTCGCGCGTGGGAATGCGGCGGCGTTTCTCGACTGTTGCTTCCAGACCGTGGCGGCGGCAAAGAAAAATGGCGCGGGATTGTGGATTCCCGCGGCGGTTCGAACGATCGTCATTGACAATCTCGCCAGCCTGCCGAAGAAGGCGACGGTTCGGTCGCAATGGCGTTTGGAAGACTCCGCTGACGTGACGGCGGAAGGCGTCTTCGTGCTTGAAGGCCTGCGCCTCGAAGCGGTCGATCGTTCTACCGGCTCAGGGCCCGCGTTGTTCACGACGGATTGGCAGCGTTGCGCGCCGGTTTCCGCCGATGCCCGGGTGGATGCCGTGTTCACCGCGCGTGCATCGCGCGCAGTCGCCGCCGAAGATTGCGATGCAAGCGACGCCGTCCGCGAAGTCGCGCGACTCATGGAACTCGTCCGGACGACGAAATCCCCCCGCCTGCGTCTGATCACTCGAAACGCCGATGCCGACCCCGTTCAGTCGGCCCTGCGCGGATTTTTCCGGAGCGTGGTCCGTGAATATCCCGAGCTGCGTCCCGTGGCGATCGACCTCAGCGCGAACCCGAGCGAAGAAGAGTTGAAGCTGGCCGCCGCCGACTGGCCCGACATCGAACCCGAGATTTCGATCCGCAACGGCGAAGCTTTTGCGCCGCGCATTCAGGCGGTGCAAGCGGCGATCTCCGAATCGCGCGCGGGCGTGGACGAAGCCATCGAAGCGCGGCTCGATTCGCCCGGCGATCCCGACAGTATCGCTTTCGCCCTGATGATCCGCCGCACGCCGGGTCCCGCCGAAATCGAAATCGAAGTCGAAGCCTCGGGCTTGAATTTTCTAAACGTGCTGTCGGCGTTCGGCATGTACCCGGGATACCTCAACGGCTTCCGCAGTCTCGGCATCGAATGCGCGGGCACGGTGACTCGCTGCGGCGAAGGAGTTAATGAATTCAAGGCGGGCGACCGCGTGTTCGGCATCGCCGAGCATACGCTTGCATCCCACGCCACCGCGCGCGCTTCGCTGATGGCGCGCAATCCTGGCATCGATCCGGTGAAGGCCGCGGGCCTGCCGGTTGCTTATCTCACGGCGGCGTGGTCCTTGCGGCATCTCGCTCGAATCGCGCCCGCCGAGACCGTACTCATTCATTCGGCTTCGGGAGGCGTCGGCCGCGCGGCCATGGAGATTGCTCGCCGCGCCGGCGCCCGGATCGTCGCCACCGCGGGCACGGACGCAAAGCGCTCGGCGTTGCGCGCGGCGGGCGCGGACGAAGTGTTTGATTCCCGCACCACCGATTTCGCGGAGTCCGTGCGTGCCGACGTTGTGTTGAATTCCCTCAGCGGCGACGCTATCGAAGCGAGCTTGCGTTGCCTGAAGCCGTTCGGCCGATTCGTCGAAATCGGCAAGCGCGACCTTTATGGGGACGGGCGCGTGGCGCTCGAAAACTTTCGCGCCGGCATCAGCTACTTCGTGATGGATCTCGACGGACTGGCAAAAGATCGCGCTGAACAGATCGGCGCGCTCTGGCGCGAGCTCGCCGGCGAAATCGGCGCAGGCGAACTGAAGCTATTGCCGGTAACCGAGTACGGCTTCTCCGAATCAAGAGCGGCGTTCCAGGACATGGCGCAGGCAAAGCACTCGGGCAAGATCGTGCTCGCGCGAAAACCGGGTGAATCGATACCGATTCGGCGTCGCGCCGTGCCCAGGATTTCGGC
>JAFAHL010000680.1 GCA_019237215.1 Hyphomicrobiales bacterium
GCGCTGCGCAATGATGGTGCCGTAGAGGCGCTGCTGCATCCAGCGCGCCGATCGCGCCGAGCGCAGCGGCGCAATTCCGATCAGGAGGAAGATGCCTCGCGTCGCCTCGTGCTCGGCCAGGCGCGCGGCGTAGCGGCGCACGACTTCTGCGTCCATGCAGAACTGGGTCTGCGCGAACTCGGCGCCGGCGGCGATCTTGGCCGCGAGCTTGTCCGGCCGCCAGCCCGCTGGCGGGTCGATCGGCACGTCGGCGGCGCCGAGAAAGAACGGCGCGCGGCCGGCGACCTTGCGTCCGGAGGGAAGCTCGCCCTTGTCGCGCAGGTCGCGCGCCATGGCGGTCAGCGTGGTCGAATCGACGTCGAACACCGCCTTGGCCTGCGGCTGGTCGCCGGCCTTGGGGTCGTCGCCGGTCAGGCACAACAGATTGCGCACGCCGCAGGCGGCAGCCCCCATGAGATCGGCCTGCAACGCGATCCGGTTGCGATCGCGGCAGGCGAATTGCAGGATCGGCTCGATGCCCGCGCGCGCGAGCAGAGCCGCCGCGATCGGGGCCGACAGGTGCGCGCGGGCGCTGGCGCCGTCCGTTACGTTGACGGCGTCCGCCAGGCCGGCGAGCGGGAGCGCCTTGCGCAGCAGGTCATCGGCGTCGCACGAGACCGGCGGCGTGATCTCGGCGGTGATGACGAATAGCCGCGCGCGCAGCAGCTCTTCCAGGCGCGAAGCCGGCTGCCGCTGCGGTGAGGTCATCGTCTTGTCCGGCGGGGTTGGGCGCGAGGGCCGCGGGGCGCGGCAAGGTGCGCGGGTGGGAGAAGCCGCTTATATAAGCAATCGGCGCCGCGCTAGCGAGCCGTTGCCATAGTCGCGGCGGTTGAGCTCGCGCTCCAAACTGCAATCGGCTTTCCTGGACAGGGCGCGGGGCCACCGCTAAAAGCACCGCAATCCCAGGACTGGCGGGTGTTTGGGACTCGCAGCAATCGAAAGTCGTTTTTGGCAATGAGCGGCGTCAACGAGATCAGGTCGAGATTCCTCGACTATTTCGCCGAGAACGGCCACGAGGTGGTGCCGTCGTCTCCGCTCGTGCCGCGCAACGATCCCACGCTGATGTTCACCAACGCCGGCATGGTGCAATTCAAGAACGTCTTTACCGGCTTGGAGAAGCGCCCCTATGCGCGCGCGGTCACCGCGCAAAAATGCGTGCGCGCCGGCGGCAAGCACAACGATCTCGACAATGTGGGCTACACCGCGCGCCATCACACCTTCTTCGAGATGCTCGGCAACTTCTCGTTCGGCGATTACTTCAAGGACCGCGCCATCGAGCTCGCCTGGAACCTCATCACCAAAGAGTTCGGCCTGCCGATCGATCGGCTGATGGTCACCGTCTTCGTCGACGACGACCAGGCGTTCGATCTGTGGAAGAAGATCGCGGGGCTGCCCGAGAGCAAGATCCTGCGCATCGCCGGCTCCGACAATTTCTGGCAGATGGGCGACCTCGGGCCCTGCGGTCCTTGCTCGGAAATCTTCTACGACCACGGGCCGCACATTCCGGGCGGTCCGCCCGGCTCCTCCGAGGCCGAGGGCGACCGCTTCATCGAGATCTGGAATCTCGTCTTCATGCAGTTCGAGCAGCTTCCCGGCGGCAAGCGCGTCGACCTGCCGAAGCCTTCGATCGACACCGGCATGGGGTTGGAGCGGATCGCCGCGGTGCTGCAAGGCACCCACGACGATTACAAGATCGATTTGTTCGGCGCGATCATCTCCCACGTCGCCGACCTGACCGGGGTCGAGCCCGAAGATCCGCGCGGCGTATCCCACCGCGTGATCGCCGATCACCTGCGCGCGTCGTCGTTCCTGATCGCCGACGGGGTGCTGCCGTCGAACGAGGGCCGCGGCTACGTGCTCCGCCGCATCATGCGCCGCGCCATGCGCCATGCGCAGCTCCTCGGCGCGCAGGACCCGCTGATGTGGCGCCTCGTTCCCACGCTCGTGCGCGAGATGGGCCAGGCCTATCCCGAGCTTTCGCGCGCCGAGGCACTGATCGCCGAGACGCTCAAGCTCGAAGAGACGCGGTTTCGCAAGACGCTCGCGCGCGGGCTCGCGCTGCTCGAGGAAGGAAGCAAGGAACTGGGGCGCGGCGCTAAGTTTTCCGGCGAAGCCGCCTTTACGCTCTACGATACCTACGGTTTTCCGCTCGACCTCACCCAGGACGCGCTCAAGCCGCGCGGCATCACCGTCGACACCGAAAGCTTCGACGCCGCCATGGAGCGCCAGCGCGAAAAGGCGCGTGCCTCCTGGGCCGGCTCGGGCGACGCCGCCACCGAGGCGGTGTGGTTCAGCCTGCGCGAAAAAGCCGGCGCGAGCGAGTTCCTGGGCTACGAGACCGAAACCGCCGAGGGCGTCGTTGCCGCGCTGGTCAAGGACGGCAAGGAGGTCGAGGCGTTGCGGTCGGGCGAGAGCGGCGCCGTCGTCCTCAACCAGACGCCGTTTTACGCCGAGTCCGGCGGTCAAGTCGGCGACACCGGCGTCATGCGTGGCGACGGCGTGCACTTTTCCGTCGCCGACACCCAGAAGAAGGCGGGCGACGTGTTCGTCCATTACGGCAAGGTCGAGAAGGGCACGCTCAAGGTCGGCGCCGCGCTCACGCTGGACGTCGACCATTCCCGCCGCGCCGACATCCGGCGCAATCATTCGGCCACGCACCTTCTGCACGAGGCGCTGCGCCAGGTCCTGGGCGATCACGTGGCGCAAAAGGGCTCGCTGGTCGCGCCCGACCGGCTGCGCTTCGACTTCTCCCATCCCAAGCCGATGACGGCCGAGGAGATCGAGCGGGTCGAGGACCTCGCCAACGATTTCGTGTTGCAGAATTCGCCGGTGACCACGCGGCTGATGGCGGTCGATGAAGCGATTGCGTCGGGAGCGCGCGCGCTCTTCGGCGAAAAGTATGGCGACGAGGTGCGGGTCGTGGCTATGGGGGAGGGCGGCGGCAACACCATGGGCTGGTCGGTGGAGCTCTGCGGCGGCACCCACGTCAGACGCACGGGCGATATCGGCGTCATCGCTGCGCTCGGCGACAGCGCGGTCGCTGCTGGCGTGCGCCGGATCGAGGCGCTCACGGGCACGGCGGCGCGCAGGCACGCGCGGCACCTGGGCGAACTCGCCAAGGCCGCGGCCGCGGAGCTCAAGGCGCCGGTCGAGGACATGCCTCAGCGCGTGGCGCAAGTCCTCGATGAGCGGCGCCGCCTCGAACGCGAGCTTTCGGAGGCGAAGAAGAAGCTCGCCATGGGCGGCGGCGCGAGCGCGCAGGGCGCCGATGGCGTGCGCGTGGTCGGCGACGTGAAGCTTCTGGCGCGCGCGGTCGAGGGCATCGATCTTAAGGACCTGCGCAGCCTCGCCGACGAAGGCAAGAAGCGCCTGGGCTCGGGCATCGTCGCCATCGTGGGCGTCACCGAGGAAGGCAAAGCCGGCGTCGTCGTCGGCGTCACCGCCGACCTCACGTCGCGCTTCTCCGCGATCGATCTGGTGCGCAAGGGCGCCGAGGCGCTCGGCGGCAAAGGCGGCGGCGGGCGCGCGGACATGGCGCAAGCCGGCGGCCCCGACGGCTCCAAGGCCGAGGCCGCGCTCAAGGCGATCGAAGGCGCGCTCGGCGGCGGCTGAGTCCCCTCACGATCCCTTCTTCAGGAACACGTAGTCCGCGGCGTAGGGCGCGCTGTGGAGTGCACCGGCTTGGTCGCAGGCGCCGGCGTGGACGCCGCCCTGGGTGTTGATGCGCTGCACCGTCGTGACGCCCGAGAGCAGGCCAGAGCCGCGATGCGCCGTCGCCTCGAGCTTGAGCCAGGGAATATCGCTCGGCGTCTTGCCCGCCGCGTTGGCGACCGCCTTGCCGACCACGGCGCTGCCGTCGACGTGCTCCCAATTCGGCCCGGCATAGTGGCGCCCGACGGTTTTGCCGTCGAGCAGCAGCGTCGCGATCGGCTCGCGGAACGCCCATGCGAGCTTGCCATCGCTGCCGGCCTTGCACTCGTAGACCTGCGCGCCTTCGGCATGAAGCGTGACGACCGCGCTTTCGCCCGGCGCCGCGATCGCGGGCGGGACCTGCGCCGACGCCGCGTGCGCGAGCGTCGAGGCGGTGGCGATGGACAGGGCAAACATTGCGATGCGCATGGGATCCTCTTTCGTCGCGATTGGAGTGTAGCCCGGATTGAGCGTAACCGCGTTCACGCGCGTCCATAGCCCGTACCTAAAGGGCGTTTACGCCCGTCTTCGCGGGCTATGGACGGGCGTGAACGCCCTTGACGACGCGCTACGGCGAAATCCGGGACGCTGCGGGCAACTCTGGTTTTGCCCCGGGTGTCGCTCCGCTCCACCCGGGCTACACGCTATGCCATCGCCTTCTTCAGGTTCTCATCGACCTTGTCGAGGAAACCGGTGGTGGAGAGCCATTTCTGATCGGCGCCCACGAGCAGCGCGAGGTCCTTGGTCATAAAACCCGACTCGACGGTGCCGACCGTGACTTTCTCCAAGGTCGCGGCGAATTTCGCGAGCTCGGCGTCATCGTCGAGCTTGGCGCGGTGCGCAAGCCCACGCGTCCAGGCGAAGATCGAGGCGACCGAATTGGTCGAGGTCTGCTCGCCCCGCTGGTGCTGCCGGTAGTGCCGCGTCACCGTGCCGTGCGCCGCTTCGGCTTCGACCACCTTGCCGTCGGGCGTCATCAGCACCGACGTCATCAGCCCGAGCGAGCCGTAGCCCTGCGCGACCGTGTCCGACTGCACGTCGCCGTCGTAATTCTTGCAGGCCCAGACATAGCCGCCCGACCATTTCAGCGCGGCGGCGACCATGTCGTCGATCAGCCGGTGCTCGTAAAAGATTCCCTTCTTCTCGAACTCGGCTTTGAACTCGCGGTCGTAGATCTCCTGGAAGATGTCTTTGAAGCGGCCGTCATACACTTTGACGATTGTGTTCTTGGTCGAAAGATAGACCGGGTAACCGCGATTAAGCCCGTAGTTGAGCGAGGCGCGGGCGAAGTCGCGGATCGAGTCGTCGAGATTGTACATCGCCATGGTGACGCCGCCGCCGGGGAAGCGAAACACCTCGCGCTCGATCTTGGTGCCGTCGTCGCCCACGAATAAGAGCGACAGCTTGCCTTTGCCCGGCACCTTGAAATCGGTGGCGCGGTATTGGTCGCCGTAGGCGTGGCGGCCGATGATGATCGGCTTGGTCCATCCCGGCACCAGACGCGGCACGTTCTTGCAGATGATGGGCTCGCGAAAGATGACGCCGCCGAGAATGTTGCGGATGGTGCCGTTGGGCGAGCGGTACATCTCCTTGAGGTTGAATTCCTTCACCCGCGCCTCGTCCGGGGTGATGGTGGCGCATTTGACGCCGACGCCGATCTTCTTGACCGCTTCCGCCGCTTCGATCGTGATCCGGTCGCGCGTCTCGTCGCGCTTCTGCATGCCGAGGTCGTAATAGAGCAGCTCGACGTCGAGATAGGGATGGATCAGTTTTTCCTTGATGAGATGCCAGATGATGCGGGTCATCTCGTCGCCGTCCATCTCGACGACCGGATTCTTCACTCTGATTTTCGCCATTGCGGACGAGCCTTTGCGCGCGCGGATCTGTGACGGGAGGTCGGCGGAATGCCTTCGGACCCCGGCCTTATGGCGCGGCGGGGCGCATCCTGCAAGGCCAAAACATATGCGCGCTGAATTGCGCGCGCGCACGAGCCGCGCCATTGTGCGCGCGCGCGGGCGGTTGCCGCGCTCGCAGGCGGCGCTCGCGGCGATACGGCGGTTGGGTTGACGAAAATGCCGACATGGCGCGAGATCCGAGGTGCATATGGCCGCCGCCGCCGGGCGCTTCGGCAGGCGATGCTCGAACCGGTTCTGGTCGGCTGGCCGGTGCTGCGCGACGTCGTGATGAACGCGCTCGCCGCGCGCGGGCACCTCGTGCTGTGCGAGCTCGGCGACGTGCGCTTCTTCGTCGATCCGAGCGACCGCGTGGTCGGCGCCTGGCTGATGTGGCACGGCGGCTGGCAGCGTCGCGAGATCGATGCCGCGGTCGACGTATTGTCGGCCGCGCAGCGCCTGCCGGCGAATGCGGTGTTCGTCGACGTCGGCGCCCATATCGGCACGCACACGATCTATGCGCTGCGCAGCGGGCGCTTTGCGCGCGCCGTCGCGTTCGAGCCCGCGCCGCGCAACGCCGACTTGCTTGCCAGAAATCTCGAGGCGAACGGGCTGTCCCACGCGGCCGTCATCGTGCCCAAGGCGGCCGGCGCCGCGCCGGGCACCGCCGTGCTCTATCTTCACCCGCGCAATACCGGGGCGCATGCCATCGGCGAGCCGCCGTCGGTTGACGGGCAGGCGCGGCTCGACGTGCCGGTCGTGCGGGTCGACGATGAGCTCGCGCGCCTCGGCGTGCCGCTCGAGGCCGTGGGGCTCGCCTGGGTCGACGTCGAAGGCTACGAGCCGCAAGTCCTCGATGGCCTTGCCAAGCTCATGGCGCGCTCGGTGCCGATCACCTTCGAATTCACGCCCAGCCGCTACGGCAGCGAGAGCAAAAAAAGGCTCGTGGCGCGTCTCGCCGAGCACTACACGACCGTGCACAGCCTCGGACGGCTGGACTCGGCCGCGCCCATCGGCGCGCTCGCCGCGCGCGAGCACACCGACGACGTCCTGGTGTACTAGGTCATGCCGGGCGCCGGAACCGACAAGACCAAGAACTGGATCGAAACGTCGGGGCCGATCATCGTCCTGGTCGAGCCGCAGCTCGGCGAGAACATCGGCGCGACCGCCCGCGTGATGGCGAATTTCGCCCTCAATCGGCTGCGCCTGGTCAAGCCGCGCGACGGCTGGCCCAATATTCACGCGCGCCGCGCCGCCTCCGGTGCCGACCGCATTCTCGAGGCGGCGGCGCTGTTCGACACGCTGGAGGCGGCGATCGCCGACTGCACGCTCGTCTTGGCCGCCACGGCGCGCGCCCATGACCAGGCGAAACCCGTGATCGGACCCGACGCTGCGGCCGGTTTGCTGGCGCCGCACGTGGCCGCGGGCGAGCGCGTGGCCGTGTTGTTCGGACGCGAGCGCTACGGCCTCGAAAATCACGAGGTGGCGCTCGCCGACCGCATCCTCACCTTTCCCGTCAACCCGGCCTTTGCGTCGCTCAATCTTGCCCAGGCGGTCGCGGTGGTGGCCTACGAGTGGTTCAAGCTCGCCTGCGGCGGCGCGCTTCCTTTCGCCATGCCGCAGAAGTCGGAACCGGCCGGCAAACAACAGCTGCAGGCGTTCTTCGCCAACCTCGAACGCCAGCTCGACCAGATCGAATATTTCCGGCCGCTCGACAAGCGCGCGACCATGGTGGTCAACCTGCGCAACATTTTTGCGCGCATGCAGCCGACTCAACAGGACATCCAGACGCTGCACGGCATCGTCGTCGCGCTGACCGAAGGCCGCAAGGGGCCGGCGCGCGGTGGCGTGCTCGACGGCGAGGAAGCCAAGGCGCTGCGCGCGCTACTCGCGGAATATGGCCAAGGCGGCGCACCCGGCGACCGCGGTCCGGTGCGCGGGCTGGCGCGGCTCCTTCGTCGCAATCCGACCGACGCCGAGCGGCTGCTGTGGGACGCTTTCACCAACGATCGCCGCTTTGCAGGAAAAGGCATCAAGCGGCAGGTTCCGGTCGGGACGCACATCACCGACTTCGTCTCGTTCCCGCTGCGGCTGGTCATCGATGTTGTGCCCGCGCACGAAACCACAGCCGCGGCCAAGGCGCGTGCCGAGCGGCGGGCGTGGCTGAGCGAGCGCGGCTATCGCGTGCTCGACGTCGACGCCAGCGCGATCGAGGCCGATCTGCCGCGAGTGCTCGACCGGTTGGCGGAGGCGATACGCACGCCAGACTGAACGACTGTCGTCCCCGCGAAGGCGGGGAACCATATTCCAGAGAGCGGTGGGTGGGGCACGATGGGTCCCCGGTTGCGCGGGGACGACGAGACAAGTCAGCTCTTCAGCGCCTTCAGCGCGGCCGCGGCGCCGGCACGCAGGAAGCCCATGTCGCTGCCGACGGCGAGGAAGCGCACGCCGCGCTTGGCAAGCGGGACGGCACGCTCGGCCGAGTGGCAATAGGCGCCCATGACCTTGCCCGCCTTGGTCGCCGCCGCCGTGATGCGGCCGAGCTCGCGGTCGACCTCGCCCGCCATGGGATCGACATTGGCGCCGTTGCTGAGCGCGATCGAGAGGTCCGCCGGCCCGAGAAAAAGCGCGTCGATGCCCGGCGTCGCAGCGATGGCTTCGACATTCTCGAGCGCCGTTCGCGTCT
>JAFAHL010000705.1 GCA_019237215.1 Hyphomicrobiales bacterium
GCCGACGAAACCGCGCCGCGAAATTCGCTCCGACAAATATCTCGCAACCAGCTCTCGCATTGTTCGCTCCTTGGATTGCGGACGCGGCGTGACCAACGCGCCGCAATTATTTCGGCCCGAAATCGCTGCCGAGGTAATCGGCCATCAGCTTGATCTCTTCCGGCGTCCACAGCCCGCCGCGTCCAATCATGCGATAGATCGCGGCCTCCCACCCGCGTCGATCCTGTCGCTGACCGCGGAACATCGCATCGGTGTGGCATTGGAAGCACTTGCTCATCACCACGCTGCGCCCGGGATGTTGCGCGCTCTGTTGGGTGCCGTCTTGCCCATGGGCCGCAGCAGCCAGCAACAGCGGCGCGAATGCAAGCGCGGCACTGACACCTTGCCGGATGGTCATTGCGCTTCTCTCCAGGCCTTTTGATCGAACCACATTCTACCGTTTTCAACTCGGTTCAACGCCAGATTCGCACGGCCAACAGGCTTCCTTGAACCTTAGTGCATGGCCGTTCTCGGCACCAGTGATCCGCGTTCACCGGACCGCTGCGACAGAAACTCTCGTGATCCAGCCGCGGTCGACCCGACGCGGCCGTCAATCGGTGCGCGCGGCGTTTTAGATTTTCTCCGCCAGCGCGGCGTCCAGGAGCCGCCGGCATTCGGTCAGGTCGTGGAGCGCAGCCTGCAATTTCTGTACGTCCTCGTGGGCCAGTCCGCCCTCCGCAGCCGACATCGCGCGCGACGAACCGGCACCTTCACCTTCGGAACTCTGCGGTCGTTCGCCGCCCATAGCCACGCGCAACAACGGCAACTGCACCGCGGCTGCGCCTTCGGCGGCCACGGTCTCCTCGACTACGCCATCCTCCTCGGCCGGCTGGCGGGTCGGTTGCGGCGCTCCCGGTTGCCAGACATTCTGCACGAAGCGCACACCCTGCTCGCGCAGCAGACGCTGAACGCCACGGATGGTGTAGCCTTCGCCATAGAGGAGATGACGGATGCCGCGCAGAAGATCGAGGTCGTCCGGTCGATAGTAGCGACGTCCCCCGCCGCGCTTCATCGGCCTGATCTCGCGGAAGCGGCTTTCCCAGAAGCGCAACACATGCTGCGGAACGTTAAGCTGCTCCGCCACTTCGCTGATGGTCCGGAATGCGTCCGGTGCCTTGTCCACCGCCGCTCTGCTCCCTCAGCCGTGAATTACGCTATTTTCGCAAGTCGGAATCGGCGTTGATGCGCTGCTTGAGGATCGCAGACGGCTTGAACACCATCACGCGGCGCGGCGAAATCGGCACTTCCTTGCCGGTCTTGGGATTACGCCCGATCCTTTGGCCTTTCTTGCGCACCACAAACGAGCCGAACGAGGAGAGCTTCACCGTCTCTCCGCGCTCGAGACAGTCGGTGATTTCCTTCAAAACGAGTTCGACGAGTGTGGCCGACTCGGTGCGCGACAATCCCACCTTCTGGTAGACCGCCTCACATAAGTCCGCGCGTGTGACCGTTTTTCCCGTCATCGCCAGCCCCGCCTTCGGCGATCAAGATATCTCTCTGAATTATCAGACGATATTAGCTTGGACCGGAGCGGTCAACGGGCGTGAGGGCAAGATTTCAATTACCCCGTGTCACCACCGCAGCAGCACCGACCCCCAGGTAAAACCCCCGCCCATCGCTTCCAGCATGACGAGATCACCGCGTTTGATGCGGCCGTCCGCGATTGCCACCGCCAGCGCGAGCGGAATCGAGGCCGCCGACGTGTTGCCGTGCTTTTCGACGGTCGTGACCACCTTTTTAGGAGCGATGCCGAGCTTCTTGGCGGTGTCGTCGATGATGCGTTGGTTGGCTTGGTGGGGCACGAACCAGTCGATATCGTCGGCGGTGTAGCCGGTCGCCTTGAAGGCATCCTCGATCACGTCGGTGACCATCGCCACCGCGTGCTTGAAGACGGCGCGCCCTTCCATGCGAAGATGGCCGACAGTTTGGGTCGAGGACGGACCGCCATCAACATAGAGCTTGGCCTTGTGGCGGCCATCCGAGCGCAGATGGGCGCTGAGGATGCCGCGGTCCTCGCGCGTGCCGGGCTCGCGTTGCGCCTCCAGCACCATCGCGCCGGCACCGTCGCCGAACAGTACGCAAGTGGTGCGGTCGCTCCAATCGAGGATGCGCGAAAAGGTCTCCGCGCCGATCACCAACGCACGCTCGAATGCGCCGGTCTTGAACAGACCGTCGACGGTCGCAAGCCCGAACACGAAGCCCGAACACACCGCCTGCAAATCGAAGGCGGCACCGCGGGTAATGCCGAGACCGGCTTGGACGGAGACCGCGGTCGCCGGAAAGGTATTGTCGGGGGTGGAGGTCGCGAGCACGATCAAATCGATCGATTGCGCATCGCGCCCGGCGGCGGCAAGCGCCGCGCGCGCCGCGGCAAGCGCCATGTCCGAGGTGGTTTCTCCCTTTGCCGCGATGCGCCGCTCGCGGATGCCGGTGCGTTGCATGATCCACTCGTCGGAGGTGTCCACCATCCGCGACAACTCGGCATTGGTGAGGACTCGGCTCGGCAGATAACTGCCGCAACCGAGCACCACGGACCGCAGCACGGTCACGAAGCCGCTCCCCCGACGGCGCGCGCGGGAACTGCTTCGCTGTGATGGCGCGTGAGGCTGTGGCCGATCTTGGCGAGCAATTCGTGGCGGACCATGTCGTAGCCGAGATCAACCGCGTAGGCGAAGCCCTCGGCGTCGGTACCACCGTGGCTCTTGATCACGATCCCATTGAGGCCGAGAAAAACGCCACCATTCGACTTACGCGGATCCATCTTGTTGCCAAGCGCGCGGAAGGCACCGCGCGCCAAAACGTAACCGAGTCTCCTGGCCCACGTGCGGTTCATCTCATGCTTGAGATATTGGCCAAGTTGGCGCGCGGTGCCCTCGGCCGTCTTAAGCGCGATATTGCCGGAAAAGCCCTCGGTCACCACGACGTCCACCGTTCCTTTGCCGATATCGTCGCCCTCGACGAAGCCGGCATATTCGAATTGCGGCCATTCCCCCGCGCGCAGCATTTGGCCAGCTTCGCGCACCGCCTCAAGCCCTTTGACCTCCTCAACCCCGATATTGAGGAGCCCGACCGTGGGCCGGTCGAGCCCGAATAACACTGCCGCCATGGCGCTGCCCATGGCGGCGAGCTCGACAAGATGCTCGGCATCGGACCCAATTGAGGCCCCGAGATCGAGCACGACGGACTCGCCCTTGAGGGTGGGCCAAAGGGCGGCAATCGCCGGCCGGTTGATACCCGCCATGGTTCGCAAGTCAATCTTCGCCATGGCCATCAACGCGCCGGTGTTGCCGGCGGAGACGGCAACATCCGCCTCACCCTTCTTCACCGCGTCGACGGCGAGCCACATTGAAGATTTCCGGCGCCCCTTGCGCAGCGCCTGACTGGGCTTGTCGTGCATCTGCACCGCGATGTCGGTATGCACCAGCCGCGATGCCGCCTTGAGTTGTGGACGGGCATCTAGGAGCGGTTCCACAGCGGCACGGTCGCCGAACAAAACGAATTCGATGTCGGGATGGCGGCTCAGCGACAGTTCCGCGCCCGGAACGACCACCGCTGCCCCATGGTCACCCCCCATGGCGTCGAGCGCAATGCGGACTTTGTGGGGCATGGCACGACCATACCGTGTCGACAGGACTCACAACAGGGGGGCGGATAATCACCGCTTGTCGCCGCCCTGCCCTTTTTTCAGCGCGGCGAGCGCCGCAAATGGGTGCGCCGCATCGTCGCCGACAGGCGACCCCTGGAACGTGGCATCCGGCTTGCGCGGATACGGATCGAGGCCGAGAATCAAAAACTCGGTCGCAATGGCGCCGAGATCGATCCCGCTGCCAAGGAGCAGTTCCGGCACATCGACAGCCGGCACCTCGATCTCTGCGCCGCCGACCAGCGGGAACGCCCCGGCCGGCATGAACGCGAGGTCGATCGATTCGTCGATTTCGTTCTCGAGCGGCTCGAGCGTGACCACGCAGATCTGGCCGACGGTAGCCGAGACCCGGCCAACCACGTGCAAGCCGCCACGTCCATGCAATGTAACGTCGAAGCTAGCCTCGAGCCGGGGCAAGGCCGCGAGGCCGGCATGCTTGGCGACCGCGGCGCGCACCTGCGCATCGGCCACGAGATCGAAGTGGCGTCCGCTCTCGGGCACATCGCTGAGCGCGAGCGGCACGCTCCAAAGACGTTTGGACCTGCGTTCGGATTTGGTCATTGCCTTATCCTCGTCGATCTCGCGCACAGCAGTACCTGTTCGGGATCGGGAAATGCGAGCTGCGCGCGCTCGAATCCATCCTGCGCGGCCAGCTGACGCACGGCTTCGCGGACATAGACCGCCAGCCGCAAGGCCGGCCCGGGTTCCGAGCCGTCGGCAAATACATTGCGGTCTAACGCCGCAGCAAGCGGCTCGTCATCGGGCGCCTCCAGCGCCACCCGATAGGCTGCCTGCCGGCCATAGAAAGCCTCTCCGATCCTGCGCATGTTTCGCGGCACCGCGAGATCGCCCACCCCCATTTCGCGCATGCTGTCGTCCATGTCCCGGCAGAACTGGTCAAACAACCCTTGGCCCAGGGCGCGAATCGGGGCCGCCTCGTTCTCCAGACGGCGGAGAAACAGCACGGTATGGAGCATGATCATCTCCAGTCGGCCGTTGACCGTATTGGGCACCCCATAGATTTGGTAAAAGGCGGGCAGGCGCGCCTGTGCCACGATCGTGCCATAGAGACACGCGATGATATCGTCCCGCGGGGTGCGGCGAAACAACTTGAATATCATCGCGTTAGCTCGGCCGCGAAGGTCGGATGCAGGGGCTCGATAGGGAAAGCGTGATAGCGCCGACGAGGTCAACGCGCTAGCGCCTGCGACCATGATAGGGGATCATGAGCTGCATGAATGGACCGATGCGCCCGTTGCGTATGGCCGCCGCCCGCGTTGCGGTGACCGTGGCATTCGGAATCCTGCTCAGCGGCTGCTTTTCGGAGACCTATCAGCGCGGCTACATCGTGCCCGAAGGGGCGCTCGAACAGCTCCCGATCGGTTCCACCCAAGAACAGGTTTTGATCGTGCTCGGCACGCCCTCAACGGTCGCGACCGTGAGTGGCGAGGCGTTTTATTATATTTCCCAACGCGCCGAGCGGTCGGTCGGCTTCATGCCGCAACGGGTGGTCGATCAGCGGGTCGTGGCGGTGTATTTCGACAAGAATCGGCGAGTGGAGCGTCTCGCCAACTACGGTCTCAAGGACGGCAAGGTCTTTGATTTTGTCAGCCGCGCCACGCCGACTGGCGGCAAGGACGTCGCCTACCTCAACGCGCTATTCAAGATCTCGCCGTTCTAGATCGGCAATGAAGAGGCATCTGCGCGCCGCAGTGTGCTGCGGCGTCAGCGCGCGTCGCATCCTCCCACCGCTGAGACGTCAGCGCCAATGGGCGAGCACGGCGAGCAACAACAGCGCGACGATATTGGTGATCTTGATCATCGGGTTGACGGCGGGACCGGCCGTGTCCTTGTAAGGATCGCCGACGGTATCACCGGTCACCGCCGCCTTGTGCGGCTCCGAACCCTTGCCGCCGTAGTGGCCGTCCTCGATAAATTTCTTGGCATTGTCCCAGGCGCCGCCACCCGAGGTCATCGAAATCGCAACGAACAGCCCGGTGACGATAACGCCGAGGAGCATCGCGCCGACAGCGGAGAACGCCGCTGACTTGCCGATCGAACCGCCGCCCGCAATCCAGTAGATCAGGAAATAGACCACGATCGGCGAAAGCACAGGCAGCAGCGACGGAACGATCATCTCCTTGATCGCTGCCTTGGTGAGGAGATCGACGGCGCGGCCATAATCGGGCTTGTCGCTGCCCTGCATGATGCCGGGCTTCTCACGAAACTGCCGGCGCACCTCCTCGACGATCGCAGACGCCGCGCGGCCGACCGCGGTCATGCCCAACGCGCCGAACAGATACGGCAGCAAGCCGCCGAATAAGAGTCCCACCACGACATAGGGGTTGTTCAAGGAGAAATCGAGCTGCACGCCCTGGAAGTACGGATTGCTCGCCGCATTTGCGATGAAAAATTTCAAATCCTCGTTGTAAGCCGCGAACAGAACGAGTGCGCCGAGGCCGGCCGAACCGATGGCATAGCCCTTGGTCACCGCCTTGGTGGTGTTGCCGACCGCGTCGAGGGCGTCGGTCGACTTGCGCACCTCCTTGGGCAGCCCCGCCATTTCCGCGATACCTCCGGCGTTGTCGGTCACCGGCCCGAACGCATCGAGCGCCACGACCATGCCGGCGAGCGAAAGCATCGTGGTCACGGCGACCGCGATCCCGAACAGGCCGGCGAGTTTGTAGCTGGTCAGGATGCCGGCGATGATGACGATCGCCGGCAGCGCCGTTGCTTCGAGCGAAATGGCCAAACCTTGGATGACGTTGGTGCCGTGGCCGGTGACCGAGGCCTTGGCGATCGACTGCACCGGCCGGAAATTCGTACCGGTATAGTACTCGGTGATCCAGATGATGAGCCCGGTCACGATGAGACCGACCACGCCGCAGATGAACAGCGACGTGCCGGAATAGGACTGTCCCGGCACGGAGCCGAACCCCACCAGAAGATGGGTGACCAGCGCTACGCCGGCGAGCGAGAGCGCGCCGGTGACGATGAGGCCCTTGTAGAGCGCGCCCATGATCGACTGGCTCGCGCCGAGTCTGACGAAGAACGTGCCGATGATGGACGTGATGATGCAGATGCCGCCGATGGCAAGGGGATAAGTCATCATCCTGAGGAGCGTGTCGGCACCGGCGGTGCGAAAAAAGATCGCCGCCAGCACCATGGTAGCGACCGTCGTCACGGCGTAGGTCTCGAACAGGTCGGCGGCCATCCCGGCGCAATCACCGACGTTATCGCCCACATTGTCGGCAATGGTCGCGGGATTGCGCGGATCATCCTCGGGAATGCCGGCCTCTACCTTGCCGACGAGGTCGCCGCCCACGTCCGCCCCCTTGGTGAAGATGCCGCCGCCGAGACGCGCGAAGATCGAGATCAGCGACGCCCCGAAGCCGAGTGCCACGAGAGCGTCGATGACGGTGCGGTTGTCGGGCGCCATATGGCGCGTGCCGATAAGAAAACCGAAATAGAGAGAGACGCCGAGGAGCGCCAGGCCAGCGACCAGCAGCCCGGTGATGGCGCCGGCTTTGAACGCCAGCTCGAGCCCATCCGCGAGCGAACGGATCGCCGCCTGGGCGGTGCGCACGTTGGCGCGTACGGACACGTTCATGCCGATGAAGCCGGCTGCCCCCGAGAGAACTGCGCCGATCAAGAATCCAACCGCCACTGAGGTGCCGAGGAAATACGCGAGGATGAAGAAGATCACGATGCCGACCACGCCGATCGTGGTGTATTGGCGCTTGAGATAAGCCTGCGCGCCTTCGCGCACGGCCGCGGCGATCTCCTGCATCCGCGCGTTGCCCGGATCAGCCGCGAGTACGGAGCGGATCGCCCAGATGGCGTAGAGGATAGCGAGCACGCCACAAAGGACGATCAACCAAAGAGCGGTCATTGTTGAAACCCCGGTTGCGGAAGTAGGCCGGACGAAGCGCCCGGCCGTGACTTGAGCCGTGCCCGATGTGTATCGCCCACGGCGCGGCCTGAAGCGGCGCGGACATTGCCAAAAACGCTCCCGCGACGCAACGCTCGAAAACGCCGTCTATTATTGGTTTTCAGCGCCCGGCGCTGTTGATCGCCGGCCTCACGCTCGGCAGCGTCCAGGGGCCCTGCCCGAACGACCCTTCTTGTGGCCGCATGTCTTTTCTGACGTCCCGTTCCATCTCTAGGCAGGTGAGCCATTCCACGTAGCTTGGGATGTAGATACCCGTTTTCATACACAGCGCTTTGTCGGCCGAGGGATACGTCGCCCGGTCCTTGACGAGCTGATCGCGCGCCTTTTGCTCGGAGTCGAGGCACGCATTGATGTCCTGATCGGTTGTCGTTCCACCCATCAGACTAACCATAACGCCGGCGGCAACCTGGCACGTTTTCTGAATATCGATGGTGGGTACCTCTTTGCGCCCTTGCGTCTCGAGCGCCGCAGCGCGCTTACGCGCCTCGACCACGTGCGCGCCCGAACCGAACTTCTGAACATAGCCGGTGAAGGCCGAGGCGGTGCCAGCCTTCTCCGCGTCGGCCCAGGCCTTCTCGTCCGCTTCCTTGCGTGTTTGCTCGTCGAGCGCAGCAAGCCGCGCACGCGCCTCGGCCGCGTGTGCGCCCGAACCGAACTTCTGGATATAGCCGTTGAACGCCGCGGCAGTGCCGGCCTTGTCGGCGTCGGCCCAGGCCTTGTCATCGGCGTCCTTGCGTGCCTGCTCATCGAGCGTAGCAAGACGCTGGCGCGCCTCGGCCACGTGCGCG
>JAFAHL010000752.1 GCA_019237215.1 Hyphomicrobiales bacterium
ATCACGCCGCGCGCCGCGCCTCCTCGGCCATTTGCTTGAGCAGGTCGCGCAGCGCATCGGGCGCGCGCACGCGCTGCGGAAACGGCAGCCGCAACGCGGTGCGGTCGAGCTGCAGTTCGAGCCCTTCAGGGTCGCATCCGACGCAGCGCCATTCCCCATCGGGAGCGCCGAGGAGCTTGGTGGCATAGAGCCGCACCGCGTCGCCGTGATCGCCGTTCATGTGGGCAAGAATCGCGGGCTCGGCCGCGAGCAGCTCGGCGGCGTCGCCGGTCTCGGTCAAGATGTCGCGCGGCTTAAGGTCGACGATGCGGCCGAAACCGGCGACCAAATGCGCGGCCTCGAGCGTCACCCGATAGAAGGCGAAGTCGCCGAAGCCCGCGAACATTTCCGCCTCCGGCTGGCGATCGAGATAGCGGCGGCGCGCGTGCGGGTCCTGCGTGGGAGCGGCGGTTCCCATGAGCATGATGCGGGCCCCTTGCAGGGGATCGCCCGCCTTGCGCTCGTCGATCATGAGCGAGACGCGGGCATCGGCGAGAATGTTCTTGGTGTGCACGGCAAGGCGCGAGATCAACAGCAGCGGCGCACCGTCGGCCGCGGTCGCGACATTGACCAACGAGCAGTAAGGATCGCCCGAGCCGGGCATCAGGGTGGCCAACGCTCCCGAGCGGCCCTCGCGCAGAAGCTTCTTGGCGGCGGCTGCGGGGTTGAAATCGGGGGTGGGCTGCATTTGGACTCTCCGCTGAAGGGTGTTACCAAGCGCCTCCGCTCACGGCGCGCGCGGCAACTGGGCCTTGGCGCGGATCGCCGGGGCGAGATATGCTAGTAAACCCTTTGACGAATCACGCGTTTGTCAGGGTTTTGCCACATTTCAGCCTTGCTTTGGGGGCTTCACAGTCTCCAGGGCGAATGCAGGGATAGGGGCTCCATGCCGACCATCGCTCTCGTCGACGACGATCGCAATATCCTGACCTCGGTCTCGATCGCGCTCGAGGCTGAAGGCTATCGCATCATGACCTATACCGACGGCGCTTCCGCGCTCGACGGCTTCAAGACGTCGCCGCCGGACCTCGCCATTCTCGACATCAAGATGCCGCGCATGGACGGGATGGAAACCCTGCGGCGGCTGCGCCAGAAGTCCGACATGCCCGTGATCTTCCTCACCTCCAAGGACGAGGAGATCGACGAATTGTTCGGCCTCAAAATGGGCGCCGACGATTTCATCCGCAAACCGTTCTCGCAGCGCCTGCTGGTCGAGCGCGTCAAGGCGATTCTGCGCCGCTCGGCGCCGAAGGACGGCAGCGCGCCGAAGGAGACCGATGCCGCCAAGGTGCTCGAACGCGGCTTGTTGCGCATGGACCCGGAGCGCCACACCTGCACCTGGAAGAACGAGCCGGTGACGCTCACGGTCACCGAGTTCCTGATCCTGCAGGCGCTCGCCAGCCGCCCCGGCGTGGTCAAGAGCCGCAACGCGCTGATGGATGCCGCCTACGACGACCAGGTCTACGTGGACGATCGCACCATCGACAGCCACATCAAGCGGCTGCGCAAGAAGTTCAAGGGGACCGACGACGACTTCGACATGATCGAAACGCTCTATGGCGTCGGTTATCGATTCAAAGAAATGTGACACGCGTGTCCCGATTCCGAAGTTCGCAAGCCCTCGCAGCACAATCTGGTGCGAACTCCGGAATCGAGGGACACGAGCAAACCTATGACTAGTGTGGTTTTGGATTTGAAGTTCCTATGCGAGGCTTGCTGCAAGGCCGTCGGAACTTCAAATCCACCACACTAGGGACGGTTTGGCGAGCAGGCTCGACCGCCTAAGAGCGACGCCGGCGGGGCCTGAAATGGGGGCGCAACCGGCAGACTGACCGTGCTCAATCGAACGCCGGAAAGCTTCAAGACCGACGTCGCGCCGCAATGGCCCGGCGAGGGCTCATCGTTTGCGAAAAGCGGACGGCGGGCCGCGGACCTATTGCAAGCCTGGGATCGCTTCGTCCGCAACGCCTTTTCGAGCTTCGCCCGGCACCATCGAACATCCGAGATGGGCGACGTCGCGCCGCAACGGCTCGACGAAACCGCGTTGCTGTTCGCCAAGGC
>JAFAHL010000784.1 GCA_019237215.1 Hyphomicrobiales bacterium
CCTAAAACAGCTCGAAATATTCCCGCTGCTCCCACTCCGTCACCTCCGACTGGTAGCGGGCGATCTCGGCCTCCTTGATGCGCAGATAGTAGTCGATGAAATTTTTGCCGAAGCCGGCGGCGAAGCAGGCATCCTCGCGCAACGCGGCGAGCGCCTGCTCGAGGCTTTTCGGCAAATGCGGCGCCTCGACTTCGTAAGGCGTGTCCGCCGACGGGCCGGGATCGAGCATCCGCTCCATGCCGTCGAGGCCGGTCACGATTTGCGACGCCATGTAGAGGTAGGGATTGGCGGCCGGCTCGCCCACCCGATTCTCGAGCCGGGTGGCGGCGTCGCCCGGGCCGCCGAGCACGCGGATCATCGCGCCGCGATTATCACGCCCCCAAATCACGCGGTCGGGCGCAAGCGAATAGCTGCGGTAGCGTTTGTAGCCGTTGATCGTCGGGGTGGTGAAGGCGGCTGCCGCGCGCGCGTGGGCGAGCAAACCGGCCAAAAAGCTGCGCCCGACATGCGACAGCGCGGCGTCGTCGTTCGACGTGAAAACGTTGGCGCTGGAGCGCCGGTCGCGCAACGATTGATGCAGGTGCCAGCCGCTCGACAGCACGTTTTCGAGCTTCGGCCGGGTCATGAACGTGGCGTGGCAGCCTTGCCGACGGCAGATCTGTTTCACCGCGCTGCGGAACAGCATCATGGTGTCGGCGGGTGAAAGTCCGACCTGCGGCTGGAACGTGAACTCGCACTGGCTCGGACCGAGCTCGACCTCGACCGAGCGCAAAGGCAAGCCGAGCGCGACGATATCTCGGCGCAGCGTTTCGAGCACGGGCTCGATCTGATCGAAGCGCGTTTCGGTCAAATACTGGTAGCCCTGGGACAGCAGGCTCACCTGCGGCGCCTCGCCCGGCCAAGTGGCATCCGAGGGTGCCAGGCGCGGATTGTCGAGCTTGAAGATATGGAACTCGACTTCGAGCCCGGCGACGTAGTCGAAGCCAGCCTCGGCAAGCCGTTGCAGTACGCGGCGATAAAGATGTCGGGTCGAGAACGGCACCGGCCGGCCGTTGGCGAAATAGATGTCGCACAGCACCCAGCCGGTCCGTTGCGCCCACGGCAGCACGCGGAAGGTCAAGGGATCCGCGATCATCAGGAAGTCGCCGCCGCCCTCCATCTCCGCCATGCCGAACCCGCCGCCGGGGGTGAAAACCGGAAACACCGTCTTGTGCGCGGTGTCCTTGGCAAGCAGCGTGGTGGTGATCGAGCAGCCGTTGCGCATCGCGGCCGCGGCCTCGCTCGCCACCACGGTTTTTCCGCGCAGAATGCCGTGCTGGTCGGGAAACGACAGGCGGACGACCTCGAGCCCCTGTTCCTCGATCGATTTGTCAGCGCGGGCCGCCGCCTCGAATTGCTCGTCGCTCCACAAGCCGTGACGCTCGACGAAGCTGCGCGCCGTTCTTTCTTGCGATGACGACACCGGACCACCCAACCGCTGATCGGCGAAAGGTTAGAGTATTTATGCGCGCGCTTCGAGAGGCGCCGAAAGCGCCGTTCAATGCACGCTTGCGGCCTTCGCCTGCAGGCTCGCGATGAGATCGCTCGATCCCTGCACCGCCAGGCGCTGATGATAAAAGCGCAGCCCGTAAAGGCCGCCCAGCTCCTCACCCGCTCCGGCGCGGCCCGGTCCGCCGTGATTGCATTGCGGCATGACGATGCCGTGCCCGGTATGGGCGGTGGCGATCGCGGGATCGACGGCGAGAATGCGACCATGGCTCGGCGCGATCTCGCTCACGATGCGGACGAGAAAATCCGTGTCCTCGCCGTAGACCGAAGCAACCAGCGAGCCTCCTCCGCGCGCGATCAGCCCGGCGGCATCCTGTTCATCGCGATAAGGCACGATGGTCGCGGCCGGGCCGAACACCTCGACCTCGTGCACCGCCTGCGCGCTGCCCGCGTCTTTGAGCTTGAGCAAGGTCGGCGCAACGAATGCGGATTTGTTCTTGTCGATGCCGTCGAGGGTCGGAGCATCGGTGCCGCCGCAGACGATCGCCGCCTCGGCCGCCAAGCGCCGGATGCCGTCGAACGCCGCCGCCTGCTGGCCGCGCGTCACCAGCGGCCCCATGCGGGTGTCCGCCTGCCGCGGGTCGCCGACCTTGGTGCCCTTGAGTTTTTCCGCCAGCGCATCGGCGACCGCATCGGCTTTCCCCGCCGGCACGAAGATGCGGCGGATCGCGGTGCATTTCTGTCCGGCCTTCACCGTCATCTCGCGCACGACTTCGCGCAGGAAGGCATCGAACGCCGCGCTGCCGGGCGAGGACTCCGGCGCAAGCAGCGCCGCGTTGATGCTGTCGGCCTCGATGTTCGCCGGCACGCTCCTTGCCACCACGTCGGGATGGGCGCGCACGCGCGCGGCGGTGTCGGCCGAGCCGGTAAAAGCGATGACGTCGTCGCCGGTGAGCGCGCCGAGGAGCTCGCTGGCGCCGCCGCAGAGGAGGCTCAGCGCGCCATCGGGCAGCACCTTGGCGGCGATCACGTCCTTCACCATCGCGTGCGCGAGCAGCGCGGTCGCGGACGCGGGCTTGGCGAGGACCGGCACGCCGGCGACGAGCGATACCGCCGCCTTCTCCCACAGCCCCCAGCTTGGGAAATTGAAAGCGTTGATGTGGATGGCGACGCCGCGGCGCGGCACCATCAGATGAATGGCCTGATAGTTCTCGGCCTTGGCGAGCCGCACCGGCTTCTCGTCGAGCAGCGTGCGCGCATCGCCTAGCCCGCCGCCGAGCCGGGCGTAATATTTCAACGTGCCGATGCCGCCGTCGATGTCGATCGCCGCGTCCGCCTTGGTGTTGCCGGAATTGGCGATGGCGATGTCCTCGTAGCGCGCGCGGTTGGCGACCAGCACGTCGGCGACGGCG
>JAFAHL010000176.1 GCA_019237215.1 Hyphomicrobiales bacterium
ATCGAACATCGCAAAGCCGGTCACGCCGCACTCCCTACGGCATGCCTTTGCCGTCCACCTGCTCGAAGCCGGCGCCGATCTGCGCACCATCCAGTTGCTGCTCGGCCACCGCAATCTAAGCACGACCTCCCGATATCTTCGCCTCGCGACCGACAAGGTATGCGCCACCGCCAGCCCGCTATGCAACGCCGCCGCTTCCTGGGTGCGAAGGCCCATCCGTGCGGATTCGTGCGCTAACGCCGACACTTACGGTTGAGTAAGGGGTCGAATCGACCGATTCCGTTCCGCTTTGTCTATGAACGGCCTGTTTGTTGCGTGCAATCATCGCGTGCAAGCCGATTTGCATGGAATGTTGTGCTGGGCTTCGGCATATTGCACGCAATAAACCGGGGGTCTAACTCGGGGGATGACATTGCGTGCAATACAGCCGCTGTCGCGGCCGACGGCGCCCGACCCGGCCTGGCTGATCGCCTTCCTCGCCGAGTTGGCGCGCGCCGATGTCGCGCCGGCGACGTGTCGCGGCTACCGCTATGACCTGCGCCATTTTCTCGCCTGGCACGCCAGCGTTCAGGATCGCGGCTTCGCGTTGCAGCGCCTCGGCGAATACGACCTGATCGCCTATCGCCAGCACCTGCTCGCTGTCGGCCGCCGCCCCGCCACCATTAACCGCCGACTCGACGCGTTGCGCCGGCTGTGCCGCTGGGCCCGCGTCACCGGCGCCCTGCGTGACGACATCGCGCGTAATCTGCGGCCGGTGCGCATCGTGCGCAACCGCCAACCGGCGGGACTCGCTGACGCCGAGGCGCACGCTTTTCTGCGCGCTGCGGGCGCGTCGCCGCACGGCCTCGCCGGGCGCAATTACGCGCTCGTGCAGCTGATGCTGCAGGCCGGCCTTCGAGTCGGCGAGCTGGCGGCGCTGCGCATCGGCGACGTTACCTTGCACGAGCGCTCGGGCAGCGTGCGCATCCGCGCCGGCAAAGGGCTGAAGGCGCGCGAAGTGCCGCTGAATGCGACCGCGCGTCGCGCGCTCAAGCATTATTTGGCCGAAGGTGGCACGCACGCCGCCGGCGCGCCGCTGTTCCTGAGCAGCCGCGATTCGGCGCTGCCGGTCCGCTCGATCCAGGCGATGATCGCGTCATTGGGCCGGCGGGCACGCATCAAGCGAATCGCGGTTTCGGCGCATACTTTGCGCCACACCTTTGCGCTCGGCTACCTGCGCGATAATCCCGGCAAGCTGGTCGAGCTCGCCGGCCTGCTGGGCCACGAATCGCTCGACACGACAGCGGTCTACACGCGACCATCCGGGGATGACCTTGCCGCCGACCTGGAGCGCTCGCATCTGAATGTCGACCGATGATCCGTTATCGGCGCTGCACGCTCGCCGGCGCCGTGCCTTGCTGGCCGATCCCAGCGAAGATGAACTGGCGCGGCATTGGAGCCTGACGCCGGCGGATCTTGCCGAAGTCGCGCGCTGCCGCGGCGATGATCATCGCCGGCGATTTGCGCTGCAGCTCTGCATGCTGCGCGCGCACGGCCGGTTCCTCGACGATTACCGTGCGGCGCCCCTGCCGATCGTCAACCATCTCTCTCGCCAGCTGGGCCTCGCGCCGGTGCTGTTCCTGGATCGGCCAAGTCGCGAGCCGACCGAACGCGAGCAAGCGCAGCGCATCCGCCGCTATCTCGGTCTGCGCGATTTCGACGCAGGCGCCGAGGTCGAATTGCGGGAATGGCTGCGGCAAGGCGTGGCCGAGGGGCGCGGCTCGGCCGAACTGCTGCTGCGCGCCGAGGATCGATTGCGCAGTCGGCGCATCATGCTGCCGGCGGCAAGCACGCTCGATCGCATCGTGCATTCCGAAGCGGCGCACGCCACGGCCGGCTTGTTCGCGACAGTCGCCGGCAAATTGCCCGAGAAGCTGCGCGCCGGTATTGCGCTGCTGCTCGAAGTGCCGGAGGGCGATGCGCGCTCCAGCCTGTTCCGGCTCAAGCGCTATCCCACGATCGGCACGCCGCCCGCGATCAAGGCCGACCTGGCAAGACTGCGCCTGATTGATGATCTTCTGGGCGACACCGCGATGCTCGACGGCATTGATCCGCAAATCGTGCGCCAGCTCGGCGAACTCGGGCGGCGCTACGATGCCGGTGATTTGCGGCGCTTCGCCATGCCGAAGCGCGAGGCGCTGGTCGCCTGCTATCTGATCGAGGCGCGCAAGAGCTTGCTCGATCAACTGGTCGACATGCATGACCAGTTCCTGACCACCATGGCGCGCCGCTCCCGCCTGGCCGTGGAAGAGCGGCATCGCAAATTGCGCCGACGGGCTCGTGACGGCCTGCATCGCGTGCTCGGCGCCATCGATGCGCTGCACGCCGCTGACGGCAATCAAACGGTTGGCGATTTCCGGGCGTCGGTCGATGCGCCGCGTTTGCTCGAAGCCACGGTGGCCTGGCGCGAATACGAGCGGCTGGAAGAGCGCGGCCTGCTCGACGCGATGCTGGCGCGCTACGCAATGCTGCGACAATACCTGCCAGGATTCCTGGCGTTGCCGTTTCAGGCGGCGTCGGGCAGTGAGGCGCTGCTGCGCGCGATCGAGCTCGCGCGCGCCCTGGACGCCAGCGAGCGCGCCGCGCTCATGCCGGATGATCCGGTGGATTTCGTGCCGGCAGCCTGGCGGCCGTTCCTGATCGAGGACGGCAAGGTCGAGCGCCGTATCTGGGACATCGCCCTGGCGCTCGCGGTGCGCGACGCGCTGCGCGCCGGCAATCTGTTCCTGAGCCGCAGCCGCAATCACGTTTCGTTCTGGAACCTGATCCATGACGAGCGCAGCTGGCAGGAGCATCGGGACGAAGCGTACCGCAAGCTCAACCTGCCGACCGACGCGCGCGTCTTTCTCGATCGCATCGCCGCCACGCTCTACCAGGCGGCAAAGGCCGCGGCGGCCGGTCTGCCGCGCAACTGCTTCGCCAAAGTCGAGAACGGCCGCATCAAGCTCAAGCAGCCCGACGCCATGCCGGTGCCGCGGGAGTTGCGGCGCTTGCGCGACACGATCCGCGCCAGCATGCCGCGGGTGCGCATCGAAGACTTGCTCCAGGACGTGGACGAGTGGTGCGGCTTCACCCGCGCCTTCCAGCCGCTCGGTGGTTACACGCCGCGCGGCGGCCACGACGCGCATCGCGCCCTGCTCGCCACCCTGATCGCGCACGGCACCAATCTCGGCCTGGCCGCAATGAGCCAGAGCACCGATTGCCTGACCGCCGAGGCGCTGCAGGACACCAGCCGCTGGTTCCTGCGCGATGCGACGCTCAAGGCCGCCAACACCATCCTGGTCGACTATCATCATCAGCTGCCGATCAGCCGCGTCTGGGGCAACGGCAGCCGTTCCTCCTCTGACGGCCAGCGCTTCGCGATCGAGCGCGACAGCCTGCTCGGCGCCTTCTATCCGCGATATTTCGGCTACTACCAGCGGGTACTGACGGTCTACACGCACACCTCCGACCAAAACAGCGTGTATGCGACGCAGGTGATTTCCTGCGCGCCTCGCGAGGCGCTCTACGTGCTCAACGGCATCCTCGACAACGACACCGCATTGCGAATTTGCGAGCATACCTCGGACACGCATGGCGCGACCGAGCAGCTGTTCGGCATCTGCGCGCTGCTCGGCATCGACTTCATGCCGCGGCTCAAGGACCTGGCCGACCAAGTGCTGTACCGCATCGACCGTGACGCCGATTACGGCGCGCTCGATCCGGTGCTGCGCGGCACCATCAGTCTCGACCTCATCGCCGAGCAGTGGGACCAGCTGGTGCGCATCGTTGCTTCACTGAAGGACCACACCGCACCGGCCGATGTCGTGCTGCAACGGCTGATCAACGCCGCGCCCGCCGACCGGCTCGCCAAGGCGCTGACCGCGCTCGGCAGCCTGGTCAAGACCATTCACATCCTGCGTTACATCCACGATGCGCCGCTGCGGCAAGCGATCCAGCTCCAGCTCAATCGCGGCGAGTTCCGCCACATCCTGGCGAAGTGGCTGTTCTTCGCCAACCAGGGCGACTTCCGGGTCGGCGACTACGAGGAGATTATGAACAAGGCGAGCTGCCTCAGTCTGCTGTCCAACGCGGTATTGGTCTGGAACACCGTGCACATCGCCCGCATCGTCGCGCAGCTCCGCGCCGGTGGGCATGACGTGAAGGATGAGGACCTGGCGCGGGTCTCGCCGCTGCTGCAGGCCCACACCGTGCCGAGCGGCAGCTACTTCCAGTCGCCGCGGCGGCGGAGCGACCTTGTGCCGCAACCGGTCATGGCGTGAGCGCTGGACTGGGGTCCCAGGCGCGCGCTAACCCGCCCCTCAACATTGCGTGCAATACGCTACCGTACGTTTTCGCAGGGTTGGGCCTTCAGACCCATATAGCGTTGAGCGAGACGCAGATCAGCGCTAGTCCGCGGCGGGCGCGTGCTCACCGCCGGCCTGAACGGCCCACCTCAGTTTACGACATCCGTTTCGAGTCGCGGCTTGGTGCCGCGGCAAGCGATGTGACGCCAGTCTTGGGTTCGCGGTCACTGCGCATACGAAGCTCGCATCGACTCTGACAACCCACTGAAATGACGACGTTTTCGCTTTGACCATCGGCGGAAAAACTCAAAATACCTAGACACACGACTCCCCAAATTCGTGC
>JAFAHL010000530.1 GCA_019237215.1 Hyphomicrobiales bacterium
TCTCGCCGAGGGGGTCAGCGTGTCGCAATACCGCCTGGCGTTTCACTTGACGCTCGCCTGCGTCATCTTCGCCGCCATCGTCTGGACGGCGCAGGGGCTCGTGCCGCGAGCACCCATCGCCGCGCCGGCGCGCGTTCGCGCCGGCGCCGTGGCTGTCCTCGCGCTGGTGATCGTTCAGATCTATCTCGGCGCGCTCGTTTCCGGGCTGCGCGCCGGCCTCATCTACAACACCTGGCCGCTGATCGACGGCAGCCTGGTGCCCGAAGGCGCGCGCCTGTTCTTTTATTCGCCGCTCTGGCGCAATGCGTTCGAGAATACGCTCACGGTGCAGTTCGATCACCGCATGGCGGCTTATGCGCTCGCGCTGCTCGCGGTGCTGCACGCCGCCGACGTCGCGCGCACGCTGAGGGGAGGGGCCGTACTTACGGCGGTACTCGCGCTGGCGTCGGCCGTCATCCTTCAAGCCGCGCTCGGGATCGCAACCGTCATCCATCAGGCGCCGCTCGCGCTGGCGCTGCTGCACCAGGCCATGGCGATCGTGGTGCTTGCCATTGCAGTCGTGCACGTCGAGCGCCTCGAGCGGCGCGCAGCGCACGCCGGCGAGGCCGCGGGCGAGACCGTCTTGCGGCATGAGGAGCACGCGACGTGATCGAACTCGCCGAGCAAGACGGCGTGGCGGTGCTGCGCCTCGCGCACGGCAAGGTCAACGCCATGAGCATGGAGTTCTGCGAAGCGCTGACCGCCCGCTTTGCCGAAATACCGCCCGCGCGCGCCGTGGTGATGACAGCGACCGGGCGCACGTTTTCCGCTGGCGTCGACCTCGTACGCCTGCTCGAGGGCGGCGCGCCCTATGTGCGCAAATTCTTGCCGGTTTTGAGCAACATGTTTGCCACCGTCTTCTCCCATCCGGCCCCGGTCGTGGCCGCGATCAACGGCCACGCCATCGCCGGCGGTTGCGTGCTTGCGTGCGCCGCCGACAAGCGGCTGATGGCGGGCGATGGCGGCCGCATCGGCGTGACCGAGCTCCTCGTCGGCGTTCCATTCCCGCCCGCGGCCATGGAGATCATGCGCTGCGCCATCGCGTCGCATTTTTTCGCCGAGGCGATCCTCAGCGGCGCGACCTATACGCCGCATGAGGCCGTCGCGCGCGGCTTCGTCCATGACGTCGTCGAGCCGCAAGCTCTGCTCGAGCGCGCAGTCGCGGCCGCGAATGCGCTCGCCGCGCTGCCGCCCAAGGCCTTCGCATTGACCAAACGGCAGATCCGTGCGCCGGCACTGGAGCGCATGCAACGCCCGGACCTCGACGCCGCCATCGAACAAATTTGGACCGCACCGGAGACGCTCGAGCGCGTTCGCGACTATGTGGCGCGTACGCTGCGCAAGTCGTGAGCAAGGCCGTGCTGCACGCGTTGTTCTCGTCGTGTCCCCTCACGCCGCCGCCAATCCCTGCTCGAGATCGGCGATGATGTCGTCCTTGTCCTCGAGCCCGATCGAGAGGCGAACCACGTCGGGTCCCGCACCGGCTTGGACCTTCTGCGCGCCCGTGAGCTGACGGTGAGTGGTCGAGGCCGGATGAATGATGAGCGAACGCGTGTCCCCGATATTGGCGAGATGCGAAAACAGTTTGACGTTGGAGACGAGCCTGACGCCGGCGTCATAGCCGCCTTTGAGTCCGAACGTGAAGCAGGCGCCCGCGCCCTTGGGTACGTATTTCTTCGCGAGATTGTGGTAACGGTCGCCGGGTAACCCCGGATAGCTCACCCACGCCACCTCGCGCTGATCGGCGAGCCACTGCGCCACCGCCAAAGCATTGTCGCAGTGCCGCTGCATGCGCAGCGGCAGCGTCTCGATGCCGGTGAGGATGAGAAAGGCGTTGAATGGCGACAACGCCGGCCCGATGTCGCGCAAGGCCAGCACACGGCAGGCGATGGCGAAGGCAAAATTGCCGAAGGTCTCGTGCAGCACGATGCCGTGATATTCCGGCCGCGGCTCCGACAGCATTGGATAGCGCTTTTCGCGCGACCAATTGAAGGTGCCGCCGTCGACAATGACCCCGCCGATCGAGTTGCCGTGGCCGCCGAGAAATTTCGTGAGCGAATGCACGACGATGTCGGCGCCGTAATCGATCGGCTTGCACAGATAGGGCGTGGCCAAGGTGTTGTCGACGACCAGCGGAACGCCCGCGTTCTTGGCGATCTTGCCGATCGCCTCGATATCGGTGATGACACCGCCGGGATTGGCGATCGACTCGATGAAAATCGCCTTGGTTTTCGGGCTCACTGCGCGCTCGAACGTGGCGATGTCGTCGGGCTCGGCCCATACCACGTTCCAACCAAAGTTCTTGAACGCGTGATTGAACTGGTTGATGGAGCCGCCGTAAAGCTTCTTCGCGGCGACGAATTCATCGCCCGGCCGCATCAAGCAATGCATCACGATGACTTGGGCGGCGTGGCCGGACGCAACTGCCAAGCCCGCGGTGCCGCCTTCGAGCGCGGCGACACGCTCCTCCAGCACCGCGTTGGTCGGGTTGCCGATGCGGGTATAGATGTTGCCGAAGGTCTGCAGACCGAACAGCGAGGCGGCGTGGTCGACGTCCTCGAACACGAA
Organism: Hyphomicrobiales bacterium; assembly: GCA_019237215.1. Lineage (GTDB taxonomy): Bacteria > Pseudomonadota > Alphaproteobacteria > Rhizobiales > Xanthobacteraceae > VAZQ01. The sequence continues at coordinate 2,608 of JAFAHL010000530.1, forward strand.
GGACGTCGTTTGATAGATCGGCGTCGCGCGTGCACCGGTGGTTGGATCGGGCTGGGCGCCGGCATGGATCGCGAGCGTGGCAAAGCCTGGGATGCGGTCGGTCATGGCCGGTCCTCGTCCTGCCGGGACCGGACGGTCCGCGGATCCTGACGTTGGTTTATCGAAGCGCTTCGGGGCGTCAAGGCATCCGGCGGCCGCGTCTTGGCGTGGAAACGAACGCGGGAGAATTCGCTCGCGTCAGCGGTCGGGCTTTTCTGCGCGCACCGCGGCGTCGGTGGCGCCGCCCGCGAGCGTGACGCGGTTGAGCGCCATGCGCTGGATGCCACGTCCGAACAGCTGCGCCTTCTTGGCGGTGAGAGTGCGGGTGTTGACGCCCATCCAGGCGATCTCCGACGACAGGCGGCCGTATTCAATCTTCGGGCAGCGGTTCATCACTACCTTGAGGCCGTTCGCCTCCGCGAGTTTTGCGGCCTCGTCGTTGCGGATGCCAAGCTGCATCCAGATCACCTGCGGACGAGGCGTGAGCGCGAGCGCCTCCTGCACGATTTCGACGGCGTAGCGTGGTGCTCGGAAGATATCGACCATGTCGATGGGCTCGGGGACCTCGGCGAGCTTGGCATAGACCTTGCGCCCCAGCAGCTCCTGCCCGGCGATCACTGGATTGACCGGGATCATGCGGTAACCCCGCTCGAGCAGATATTTGAAGGCGAAGTAACTCGGGCGGCTGGTGTTGGCGGAAACGCCGACCATCGCGATCGTCTTCACGGTGTTGAGGATGCCGCGGATGTAGCCGTCGTCGTAGTTGTCGTGGTCCATGTCCGGCGCCTTTTCGCGCTGAACATAAGGAGCCCGCGGCGCTCGCGGAAGGGCGCCATTAGGCCGGAGCGCGGTGCGCGTCGGCATCTTCAAGCGGTGCGGCGCGAGAGGCCCCCGCGCGCAAGCGCGCATTCTCCGCCTCGAGCGCCGCGATCCGATCCCGCAGCGCGGCCGTCGCCTCCTCGATTTCGGCCTCGGTGAAGCGCGCGCTGATGTGCTGGGGGCAGTTCACATCCCATGCCTCCACCGTGAACAGGATCGCGCGCTCGGGTCGCCCGCGATAGCCGCGATCGACGAGCCGTGCGAGCAATGCCGGGTCGTCTTCGACCGTGCGCGCGCGGCCCCAGAGTTTGATCCGCCGTCGGCGCGCAAAGTCGAGCAGGAATAGGTAGGCGTGATCGTTCTCGGCGAGGTTGCTCAGCGTGATGTACTGGCGGTTCCCGGCGTAGTCGGCGAAGGCGAGCGTCTTCTCGTCCAGCACTTTGATGAAGCCCTTCGGGCCGCCGCGGTGTTGGATATAGGGCGCACCGCTCGCGGACACGGTCGCGAGGAACGCGGTATCGAGCTCGGCGACGAAGGCCGCCAGCTCCGGCGTCACGCGATCGGGGAAGCCCGCGGTGATGCGTTTCTCGTAGGCGTGCGCGGAGCCGCGCTCGGCCTGCGCACGCCGGGCCGCCGCGGGCAAGACGATGTCGCTATTGTTGGTCATGGCACGATCCGTCGAGCTGCAACCTTGCCTGCGCCCGCTCGTAGCGCGGTCCTAAGGGGGTGTGAGCTCTGACCGCGATTACGGGTCGAACGTGGATCGTTTCATTCCAGATTGCAATATTGCTTTATCGCAGCATATTATTGCGATATATGCAATAGATATGGGTCGCATCGAGCGCGTCGCGATTTTCGTCGAAGTCGCCGAACGCCGCAGTTTCGCGGCGGCTGCGCGCCGGCTCGCTCGCTCCGCGGCCGCGGTTACGCGCGCGGTTGGCGACCTCGAAACGCGGCTCGGGGTGCGGCTTCTCAATCGTACCACCCGCGCGGTCAGCCTTACGGAGGCCGGGGACCGGTTTCTGGCGGGCGCGCGCCGCGTGCTTGCCGATTTCGAGGAGATCGAACGGGCTGCGGCAGGGGAGGGCGCCGCGCCGCGCGGCGAATTGCGCATCACCGCGCCGATCCTGTTCGGGCGCATGCATGTCTTGCCGATCGTGACCGAGTTCCTCGGCCGCTTTGCCGAGGTATCGGTCGCGCTCAGCTTGATCGATCGGCCGGTCGACCTGGTGGAGGAGGGGCTCGACGTCGCGGTGCGTATCGGCGTGCTGGCGGAAAGCTCCGCGGTCGCGACCCGTGTCGGCGCGGTGCGCCGCGTCGTGGTCGCTTCCCCCGGTTACGTGGCGCAACACGGCACGCCGCTGGCACCCGCGGACCTCGGCGCGCACGCGGTCGTGGCGTCCTCCGGCGCGGCAGGGGTTGAACACTGGGTATTTCGTAACGAGTCCGGCGACACGAGCGTCGCCATAAGACCGCGGCTCGTGGTGACCACCGCCGAAGCCGCGCTCGACGCGGTGAGAGCCGATTTCGGCATCACCCGCGTGCTCAGCTACCAGGCCGCCGACGATATTGCCCGCGGTTCACTGCTTCGATTGCTGCCGGGCCACGAAGGCGACGAGCTGCCGATCCATCTGCTTTATCCGGGTGGACGGCATCCGCCGCCGAAACTGCGCGCCTTTCTCGATTTCGCCAAGTCTCGCCTGCGCCGTCGCTGCCAAGCGGTCACGCGCGCAATCAGTTCTTAAGCCACGGCCGTTAGCGGTCCTCCCAGGTCGGCTGGCGCTTCTCGACGAAGGCGGAGATGCCCTCCTTGGCGTCGCGCGCCATCATGTTTTTCACCATCACTTCGGTCGCGTGCGCGTAGGCATCCGCGATACCCATTTCCAGCTGGCGGTAGAACGCCTCCTTGCCGAGCTTGACCACCGCTGTCGACTTGGCGGCGATCTTGCGCGCAAGTTTGAGCGCCTCCTCACCGGCCGTGCCGGGCTCGACCACGCGGTTGACGAGGCCGACGCGATAGGCGTCCTCGGCCGAGATCATGTCGCCGGTGAGCAGCATCTCGAGTGCATGCTTGCGCGTCAGGTTGCGCGAGAGCGCGACCATGGGCGTCGAGCAGAACAAGCCGATGTGCACGCCCGGCGTGCAGAACTTGGCGCTTGTGGAAGCAACCGCGAGGTCGCAGGTCGCGACCAGCTGGCAGCCGGCCGCGGTGGCGGTCGCTTCGACCGCCGCGATCACCGGTTGTGGCAACCGTAGGATGGCGAGCATGACCGCGCTGCAACGCTGCATGACGTGGCGGGTGTAGCTGCGTCCGCCGTCCGCATCGGTGCGGTGCGCCGTCAATTCCTTGAGATCATGCCCGGCCGAGAAGGCGCTTCCACGCGCCGCGACCACCACCGCGCGGATGCGCTTGTCCGCAGCGAGGCCTTCGAGCTCGTGCCACAGGGCCTCCAGCATCGCCTCGGACAAGCTGTTGCGGGCCTGCGGGCGGTTGAGCGTGAGAACGGCAATGTTACCGATATTCTCCCTCAGCACGACCGGCTCGTTCGCGGCTGCGGGGTCGCTGGCACTGGCGGAGGATTGAGCTTTCATCGGCATGCGTTTCCGGGAACCACCGCCTTACTTAGCGCGGCGGGCGGGCAGCGCAAGTCGCCGGAACCTGGCTTGCGCCGGCGCGTTAGGGCGCAAGGATAACCATTTGCACGTGGTGGCGCGATGGCAAGGAAAACGGCTGCCTCGAGCAGGAGCGCGGGGCGCAAGCGCCACCGCCCACGGCGAAGCGGGACGGCGCGCAAAGGTCGGCGTTGGTCGCAACATGTGACCGAACACAGCGATGCGCTGAGGCTTGCTAAGGGCGTCTTCACGTTGCGCGATCCCGAGCGGATTGCGGCGTCCTTGAAACGGTCGGCCGAAAGAAGCTCGCGCCGAAAAAGCAGCCCCTTTCGCTCCGCGCTCTCCAT
>JAFAHL010000721.1 GCA_019237215.1 Hyphomicrobiales bacterium
CGGCGTCCGCCAGCGCCTTGCGCGTGCCTCCGGTCGAGACGAGCTCTACTCGCTGCGCCGCCAGCGCACGCGCGAACTCCACGAGGCCCGACTTGTCGGAAACGGAAATGAGGGCGCGAGAGACGCGGCGGAGGCGTTCGGTCATGATCGACTAGCGGGCATTCGTATGGAGTGGAATCAGTGCAAGCGGCGAACTCGGTCTGCTCCCTCCCCCAACCAAACCCCGGCTTGCCGGGGTTTGGCTACTTTCAAGATTTGCCGGAAGCGGGCAAGCCCGCAGCCGGCTGGGGGAGGGTTGGGGAGGGGGTGGTGCGCATAGCAAACGGCGGTGCACCAATCTCGCGACCCCCACCCCAGCCCCTCCCCACAAGGGGGAGGGGAGCGCACCGAGTGCGCGGTCCCATTATGCTTCAAGCACAAACAAACGTGCTCTAATGCCTGAAATGCCGTGTCCCGGTGAACACCATGGCGATGCCGTGGTCGTCGGCGGCCTTGATCACCTCGTCGTCGCGCACCGAGCCGCCCGGCTGGATCACCGCGGTCGCGCCCGCCTCGACCGCGGCCAGAAGGCCATCGGCGAAGGGGAAGAACGCGTCCGACGCGACCACCGAGCCTTTGGTCAGCGGCGTTTGCAATCCGGCCGCCTCGGCGGCGTCCGCGGCCTTGCGCGCCGCGATGCGCGCGGAATCGATCCGGCTCATCTGGCCGGCGCCGATGCCGACCGTGGCGCGATCCTTGGCATAGACGATGGCGTTCGATTTCACGTGCTTGGCGATACGGAAGGCAAAGGCGAGATCGGTGAGCTCGGCGTTGGTGGGCGCGCGCCTGGTCACGATCGTGAGCTTCATGTCGTCGACCACGGCATTGTCGCGGGACTGCACGAGTAGGCCACCGGCGACCGATTTCACGGCCATGCCTGCCGCGCGCGGATCGGGCAGGCCATCCGCGATGAGCAAGCGCAGGTTTTTCTTGGCGCCGACCACGGCGATTGCTTCCTCGCTCGCCGCGGGCGCGATGATGACCTCGGTGAAGATGTCGGTGATGGCGCGCGCGGCCTCGGCGTCGAGCTTGCGGTTGACCGCCACGATCCCGCCGAAGGCCGACACCGGATCGCAGGCGAGCGCCTTGCGATAGGCCGCGATGAGGCTTGCGCCCTCGGCGGCGCCGCAGGGATTGGCGTGCTTGACGATGACGCAGGCCGCCGTGCGCTCGGGATCGAATTCGGCGACGCATTCGTACGCCGCGTCGGTGTCGTTGATGTTGTTGTAGGAGAGCTTCTTGCCCTGCACCTGCCGCGCGGTGGCGACGCCGGGGCGCAGATCGCTGGTGCGATAGAACGCCGCCGACTGATGCGGGTTCTCGCCGTAGCGCAACGGTTCGATCAGGTGGCCGCCGATCGCGCGCAAGGCGGGCGCGGGATCCGCGAGCTGACCCGCGAACCAATTGGAGATCGCGGCGTCATAGACGCCGGTGCGGGCATAGGCCTTGGCGGCGAGCTTGCGCCGCAACGCGAGCGTGGTCGCGCCGCCGTGTTGGCTGAGCTCGGCCAGCACGACCGCATAGTCGCCGGGATCGACCACGACTGCCACCTCGGCATGGTTCTTGGCCGCGGCGCGGATCATGGCGGGACCGCCGATGTCGATGTTCTCGATAGAGGTTTCGAAATCGGCGCCCTTGGCGATGGTTGCTTCGAACGGATAGAGGCTGACGACGAGGAGATCGATCGGCTCGATGCCGTGCGAACGCATTGCGGCGGCGTGATCCGCGTTGTCGCGGATGGCGAGCAGGCCCCCATGGATCTTGGGATGCAGTGTCTTCACCCGGCCGTCCATCATTTCAGGGAAGCCGGTCACCTCGGAGACGTCGAGCACGGAAAGGCCGGCGTCCGCCAGCGCCTTGCGCGTGCCTCCGGTCGAGACGAGCTCTACTCGCTGCGCCGCCAGCGCACGCGCGAACTCCACGAGGCCCGACTTGTCGGAAACGGAAATGAGGGCGCGAGAGACGCGGCGGAGGCGTTCGGTCATGA
>JAFAHL010000039.1 GCA_019237215.1 Hyphomicrobiales bacterium
CCCCGTTCAGAGCGCCCAGCAGTTCAGCGCCGAGCAGCGAGAGAAACGGGCGGCGGTCGCGACCGCCGAGGCAAACCTGAAGCTCGCGCAACGGCAGATCGACACGTTGAACGCGCAGCGCGCCAGCGCCGAGGCGAGCCTGGCGCACGCCAACGCCCAGCGCAGCCAGGCCCGCGTCAACCTCAGACGCACGCAAATCCAGTCGCCCGTCAACGGCTGGGTGACCAACCTGCTCGCGCAGCTCGGCGACTACGCCAATGTCGGGCAGGTTAAAATCACGCTCGTCGATGCCGATTCCTTCTGGGTCGATGCCTACTTTACCGAGACCGCGCTAGGCTCCATCCGCGAGGGCGATCCGGCGAAGCTCAAGCTGATGGGCCATAGCGACCTCGTCCGCGGCCACGTCGACAGCATCGCGCGGGGCATCAACGTCTCCAATGCGCAAGCCGGCCCGCAAGGCCTCGCGACGGTCAACCCGATCTTCACCTGGGTGCGTTTGGCCCAACGCATTCCCGTGCGCATCCACATCGATGATGTACCCAAGGGCATCGTGCTCGCCGCCGGCCAGACGGCGACCGTTGAGATCGAGCCTCGCGCTCGACCACCGCGCCAGCAGTCGCCAGCGCGGTGAGTAGCCCCTCGTCGCCATCGATCAGGAAGGCCTTTTGCCTTCCCATCGGGATGACGTGCGATGTCCGTGCGAGGTGAACATTTCCGTAAATTAGACGCGTGGTTCCATAAGTTTTGCGCATCGACCAGCGCGACGGGTTGTGGCTCGCGCCCCAGGTAAACGCCGAATAGATTAAATTGGAGCGCCGTTGGAACCAGGGAACTTCAAGCTCGTTAAAACGCCGGGGCCGCCAAATTGTTCCGCGGGCCCCTTTAGACAGACTGCATCTCATGAAACCTGCCGCAGGAGGCTGCGAGCAGGGCCTCGAAGTTTCGCCGCACCAGATCGAGATGCTTGCCATGGGCGGTGCGATCAATTGGCGACGCAAGAGATCGTGAAAACGAGACATTCTGCAAAGGAGCATGGTCATGACAACAGTTGCCGAACAATTTGCGGCAATTCTCGCGGCCGCAGGAATTAAACGAATTTACGGCATTGTCGGCGACAGCCTCAACGGATTGACTGACGCGATCCGCAAGCAGGGCAAGATCGAGTGGCTACACGTCCGCCACGAAGAAGTGGCGGCCTTCGCGGCTGGCGCCGAGGCGCATCTGACGGGCGAGCTCGCCGTCTGCGCGGGAAGCTGCGGCCCGGGCAACCTGCACCTCATCAACGGACTATTCGATTGCCACCGCTCGCGGGTTCCGGTGCTCGCGATTGCTGCGCAGATCCCTTCGCCCGAAATCGGCAGCGGCTATTTCCAGGAAACGCACCCTCAAACGCTCTTCAACGAGTGCAGCCACTACTGCGAGCTCGTCTCGAGCGCCCATCAGATGCCGCGAGTACTCGAGGTCGCCATTCGCGAAGCTGTCGGCAAGCGTGGCGTATCAGTCGTGGTCATCCCGGGCGACGTCGCCTTGCAGCCTGCAACGGATGGGCCGCCGCCCAAGGCAGAGGGGCTGCTGCCGCGCCCGCCGGTGGTAACGCCGTCGCGAGTCGATCTCGATCGCCTCGCCGCGCTGCTCAACCGCGAGGACGACCGCGTCAGCGTCCTGTGCGGCTCGGGATGCCAGGGCGCGCATGACGAGCTGCTGGCACTCGGCGAACGCCTCAAGGCGCCCATGGTGCATGCAATGCGCGGCAAGGAGCATGTCGAATGGGAGAACCCCTACGACGTCGGCATGACCGGGCTCATCGGTTTCTCGTCCGGATACTTTGCAATGCGAGATTGCGACGTCCTGCTGATGCTCGGGACCGACTTCCCCTATCGCCAGTTCTATCCGGAGGGACACGGCGTTCGCGTCGCGCAGGTCGATCTGCGACCGGAGAACATCGGTCGCCGCGTGCCTGTCGATCTCGGCGTTGTCGGCGACGTGCGCGCGACGCTCACGGCGCTGCTGCCGCTGCTCAAGCAAAAGCAGGACGGCACGCATCTCGCCCAAGCGCAGCAGCATTACGCGAAGTCACGCAAGGAGCTCGACGATCTCGCCAAAGGGACGCCCGGCAAGCGGCTGATCCATCCGCAGCAAATCGCCAAGGCAATCAGCGACCAGGCGGCAGCGGATGCGATCTTCACATGCGATGTCGGCCTGCCGACGGTGTGGGCCGCGCGCTACCTGGCGATGAACGGCAAGCGCCGGCTGCTCGGCTCGTTCTGGCACGGCTCCATGGCCAATGCCATGGCACAGGCCATTGGCGCTCAGGCGGCGTTTCCCGGCAGACAAGTCATCTCACTCTCCGGTGACGGCGGCTTCAGCATGCTGATGGGAGATTTCATCAGCCTGACGCAACTCAAATTGCCGGTGAAGGTTGTCGTCTTCAACAACGGCACGCTCGGCTTCGTCGAGCTCGAGCAAAAGTCCACGGGCTTCCTCGATTTCGGAGTGGACTTCGAGAACCCGAATTTCGCGGCCATGGCGAAAGCCATGGGCATCTACGGCGTGCGCCTGGAAGACCCCGCCGATGTTGAACGCGGCATTGCGGCGGCGCTCGCCCACGACGGCCCGGCCCTGATTGATGCGGTCGTGAACCGCACGGAGCTGGCGATGCCGCCGTCCATCACGCTCGAGATGGCGAAGGGCTTCACACTCTTCATGGTGAAGGCCGTGATGAGCGGCCGGGCCGATGAGGTCATCGACCTCGCCAAGACGAACCTATGGCGCTGAAGGAGACGTGAGATGAAGCGCAGAGCATCTTTGTAAGGCTCTCCATCGCGGCGAGTTCGCCGTGTTCATTTCTCATCGACATTGAGAGCTTCGCCATGTCTACACAAACGATACCCACCGGCGGGACCAAGCCCACAGCTGCGAGTGCCTTCCATACAGCTTTCGTAGTCGCCTGGCTTTTCTGTCTGGTGTTCTACTTCATGGAGTACGCCGTGCGCTCGGCCCCCAGCGTCATGCTGCCCGAGCTCAGGGCCGCGTTCGGCCTCAACACAGCGGGCCTGAGCTCGTTGATCGGGCTTTACTATTATTCGTACGCGGGCTTCGCCATTGTCGCGGGCGCGTCGGTCGACCGTTGGGGCGCGAAATACACGATACCGGCCGGCGTGTTGATCCTTGCAGTGGGTACCGCGATGTTCGGCGTGAACGTGAGCTGGATCGCCGGCGTCGGGCGGTTCCTGCAGGGCGCCGGTGCCGCGTTCGCGTTTGTCGCGGCGGTTTATCTCGCGGCCCGGGGCCTGCCGGCGCGGTATCTCGCGACCGCAATCGGAATTACCCAATGCGTTGGCATGCTCGGAGGGTCGGCGGGCCAATTCGTTGTCGCTCCCCTCACTCACGGACCGCTCGAATGGCACCAATTCTGGATTTATGCGGGCGCCGTGACGTTGTTCATCGCCGTCGCGATGTTCATCGCTACGCCGCGTGAGCATTTATCCCAGGGCGCAAACGCGAGCATCTGGACCACGTTTGCGCCCTACAAGATCGTCTTGACGAACCCGCAGTCCTATCTCTGCGGGCTGTGCGGTGGCTTGCTTTTCCTGCCCACCACCGTCTTCGCCATGACCTGGGCCGTATCGTTCCTGCAGGAGGGCTGGCATGTGGCTTATCCGCAAGCGGTCGATCGCGCAGCGTCGGTCGCCATGGGCTGGGTCTTCGGCAGCCCGATCCTGGGATACATCGCGGACCATATCGGACGCCGCAAGCCGGTGATACTCGCGGGAGCGGCATTGATGCTGGCAGCGACGCTGGCGATCTTTTATCTGCCGCCCGAGACGTTTCCTCCATACGTGCTCGGCTTCTTGCTTGGGTTTGGGTCCGGTGCCGCGATGATCCCCTATTCGATCATCAAGGAGGTGAATCCGGATCATGCGAAGGGCAGCGCGACGGGCGCGATGAACTTCCTGGTTTTTGTGATGACCGCATTGGTATCGCCTGCATTCGGCTGGTGGATGCAAAAGCTCGCCGGCGGCACGGCGTTAACGCTGGACGTGTTCGACATCGCCGGCAGCGTCTATGTCGCCGCGATTGTTGCCGCCGCGATCCTCACGCTCTTTCTTAAGGAAACCGGGTCCGCTGTTCGGGCGACGAATTGATGTGAGCCACCGAGATGGCCTGCTCGGCATGCTCGTGAACCGAGCGGGTCGACTTAGTCGGGAGGGCAGGGTGGACGCATCAGCATAAGCTGCATGACCGAAACGGACGAGCAGTTGCGGCCGCTATTACCCCATCGACTCTATCCATCTAACGCCCGAAGGCCACGCCATGATCGCCGCCGCCTTGCTTCCGCGTGTCGTGGCAATCCTCGAATCGGGGAGCCCAACCGGCGCCGAAGCGATTGACCCGGGTTTTCCGCGACCTAAGTATTGCATCGAGGAGAGATCCCATGGGCCAAACGCGAAAAGAGAGCGACAGCCTGGGCGTGGTCGAGGTCCCCGCGGACAAGCTGTGGGGGGCGCAAACCCAGCGCTCGCTCGAGCATTTCAGCATCGGCAGGGAGTTGATCCCGCCGGAAATGATCACCGCCTACGCCATCTTGAAGAAAGCCGCCGCCGCCGCCAACCATGCCGGCAAACGGCTCGACGATCGGCGCTATAAATTGATCGTTCAAGTGTGCGACGAAATTCTCGCCGGGAAGCACCATGACATGTTTCCCTTGCACGTTTGGATGACGGGGAGCGGCACCCAGTTCAACATGAACGTCAACGAAGTGATCTCCAACCGCTGCTCCCAACTCGCCGGCACGCCGCTCGGTAGCAAGACGCCCGTTCATCCCAACGATGACGTCAACATGGCGCAGTCGTCGAACGATACGTTTCCGTCGGCGATGTACATCGCAGCCGCCGTCAACGTGAAGCGCCGCCTCATCCCGGCGGTCGTCGCCTTGCGCGACGCGATCAGCGCCAAGGCGCAAGCGTGGGATGACATCGTCAAGATCGGCCGCACCCACATGCAGGACGCCACCCCGCTGACCCTGGGCCAGGAATGGTCCGGCTACGCCGGGATGCTGTCGGATGATCTCGAGCGCATCGAAGCCGCGCTGCAGGGGGTGTACCAGTTGGCGCTCGGCGGCACCGCGGTGGGAACGGGCATCAACTCGGCACCGGGCTTTGCCGAGGCGGCGGCGGCCGAGATCGCCAAGCTCACCGGCCTGCCGTTCGTCACCGCGCCCAACAAATTCACCGTGCAGGGCGCCCATGACGCGCTGGTTCAACTGTCGGGGACGCTTCGCACGCTGGCGGTATCGCTCTACAAGATCGCCAACGACATTCGCCTGATGTCGTGCGGACCTCGCGCCGGATTTGCGGAACTGTCGATACCGGAAAACGAGCCGGGCTCCTCGATCATGCCGGGCAAGGTCAATCCGACCCAGTGCGAAGCGCTCGCGATGCTCGCCGTGCAGGTGATGGGCAACGACGTCGCGGTGGGCTTCGGCGGCGCCGGGGGATACCTCGAGATGAACGTCTACAAGCCGCTGATGATCTTCAACGTCATCCACTCCATCATCCTCATGAGCGACGGCTGCGTGAACTTCCGCAAGTTCCTAGTCGAGGGCACCAAGCCCAATCTGAAGAAGATCAACGAATACGTCGAGCGCTCGCTGATGCTGGTGACGGCGCTGTCGCCCGTCATCGGCTACGACAAGGCCTCGAAGATCGCCCATCACGCCATGGACAACGATCTCACGCTCAAGCAAGCCGCGTTGCAACTGGGCTTCGTCACGGAGGCGGAATTCGATCGCATCGTCGATCCGAAAAAAATGGTCAAGCCCTACGTGGCGAGCGAGGCATCGAGCAAGGGGCCGCGTTGAGCATCTTGCATGTCCGGGCTGGACCTGGCTCGCCTAGTTTGGCCTCGGCTCGCCGATGACGTTGTCGCCGCGGACTGCGAGAAGCTGACATGACGTTGGCGCAGCGTTGCAACCTCGTCCTCGCCTTCGCGCGCGTGCTCTACGTCAACGGCCAAGCCACCGAGCAGACCGTGGCCGCGGCCGAGCAACTCGGCCGCATGCTGGGCCTGCGCGCCAAGGTCATGCCGCGCTGGGGCGAACTGCGACTTCAGTCCGAGGACGAGAATGGCAGGGTGATCGCCGAGGTGGCGGCCGATCCCACCGGCGTGGACATGGATCGCGTCGCGTCCGCGGCAAGGGTCATCGAGGAGCTCGGTACCGGTCGCTTGGCGCCGCCGGCCGCCGCGGAGGCGATCGCAGCGATCTCGCAGGCGCCGCCCGCTCCCACATGGCTGTTCACGCTCGCGGCCGGGGCTGGTGCCGTAGGGCTAGCGGTCATCTTCGGCGTCGAGCATCCAGTCCCGGCAGCGCTGATATTCGTGAGTGCCGCCGCCGGGGCCATTCTGCGGCGCGGCGTGGCGCGTCTGAGCGCAAACGTCTTTCTCCAGCCGTTCTGCGCGGCGCTCGTCGCCGGCGTCATCGGCGGCCTGGCGGTTCGCTACCAGTTGAGTTCCTCGCTGCGGCTGGTGGCGGTCTGCCCGTGCATGGTGCTGGTGCCGGGACCGCACGTCCTCAATGGCGCGCTCGACCTCATCAATGGCCGCATCCATCTCGGCGCCGCGCGCCTGACCTACGCAGGGCTCGTCATCGTGGCGATTTCGACGGGATTGCTGCTTGGCCTGGCGCTGCTCGGCGTCTCCTTGCCGGTCGATCAAGCCGGCAGGGCGGTCCCATTGTGGCAGGACGTCATCGCTGCCGGCGTCGCCATCGCGGCCTACAGTGTCTTTTTCTCGACGCCGCCGAAGATGCTGCCCTGGCCGGTGGCGGTCGGCATGCTGGCACATGCGCTGCGGTGGGTCGCGATCACCGTGCTCGGCTTCGGCGCTGCGCTCGGCACCCTGCTCGCGTGTCTCGTGGTCGGGTTGATCCTCACTCCGGTCGCGCGCCGTTGGCACATGCCGTTTGCGGCCATCGGCTTCGCCTCGGTGGTATCGATGATGCCGGGCGTCCTGCTGTTCAGGATGGCGAGCGGCCTTGTGCAGATTGCCGACCGCGCGCAGGCGTCGCTCGATCTGATCAACGCGACGATCGCCGACGGCATGAGTGCCGTGATCCTCATTTTGGCGATGAGCTTGGGCCTCATCACTCCGAAGATCGTCATCGATGCGCTGAGCGAGCGGTCGACGCCGGCAAAATCATAGCAGGCGAAGGACTACGCAGACCTCCAGCACGAATGCGCCGCGACCGATCCTCGGCCCGCCGATCGCGGGCGTTCTGACAACCTCCGCTTGCTTTTGTTTTTTTCTTCTGATATTCGAGCGTCTTAGGGTGTCATGAGACCGTCACAATCCGTTTTCGGTCGTCATTCCGAGCCTGCTGCTGCAATCATAGCCCGGTCGAGGGGAGCGAATGAGTTTCGAGATTGAGCGCAAATTCCTCGTGTGTGGCAACGGTTGGGAAAAGCTCGCCACCCGTCGCACCTCCCTTCGACAAGCCTATTTGGCGTGCAACGGGAAAGTATCGATTCGCATTCGCATCAAGGACGATCACGCCGCGACGCTCACCGTCAAATCTCGCCCCGCGGACCTGCGCCGGCTGGAGCTGGAGTATGATATTCCGGTATTGGAAGCCGAGGCGCTGATAAAGCTCCGCCAGGGCTCCGTCATCGAGAAGGTGCGCCACGTCATCCCTTGCGGCGATCTCGTCTGGGAAGTCGATGTGTTTTCCGGCGACAATTTCGGTTTGGTCATCGCCGAAGTCGAGTTGCGGCACGAGCATCAGCACGTCGAATTGCCGCCCTGGATCGGCGCGGAGATCACCGGAGAGCCCCAGTACTACAACAGCTCCTTGGTGCAGCGTCCATTTTGCTCATGGTCGCGTCAGGAAGCGCCGATGCCGATTGAAAGACGGGCGTGAACGAGTGAGTAGGCTCGTGCCGCTCGCGTCGTTTGGCGCGACGCGTGGGGAGAACCTCGTCGGGTTGGCGCTCAGTGGTGCTGCGACTTCACCGCGGTCCTTATCCTCGCTTCACGGAATGTAGGTGGAATAGACGTAGTCTTGGTCTTTTTTCGGCTGGTGACACGCGAAGCACTGTTTGGCGGCGTCGGTCACCTGCGGCTTCTTGGGATCTCCGCCCTCCCAGAACTGAAAGCCCCAGCCGCCGGTCGATGCATATTTCTTCGAGTCCTTCACCATGACGGCGAGCCCCTTGCGGGCGCCTTCCACGTAGGAGCCGTCGGAGACGGTGAAGTCGTGCAGGTCGGTTACGAACATGCTCTTGTCGGGATAGGGCCCGCCCTTCTTGAGCGCGGCCTCGCCCACCGAGTTGATGTAAACATTGTGCATCCCGCCGAGATCCTTAAACAGCGGGCTCGCTTTGTCGATGATCATCGTGTTGACGTGGAACCAATGCCGGTAGCCCGCGGGTGGCGGCTTGACGTCGTCGGCAGGTTGCGCGGGAAACGAGACAACGGCAACGAGGGCGAGGGTCGCGGACAGCAAGCGCAGTCTCTGCATGGCGGTGCACTCCTTCGGTTCGGAAGTTCGCTCGCGCAGCGCGCGGTCTCCGACCCCAGTGTAGGGTCCACGGCGCTTGATGCAATCCGATGATCGTCATCGAGCCGGACGGCGCTCGGCCCATCATGCATCGAACGCGGAAAGGTTTCGACCGCACTGGGAGGGCCTTCTACGCGTTCATGCGCTCGGTCGGGTAATGCAGCAGGGGCAAGGCAGTGTTGTGATTCCTCCCGGATTGCTGGGATAGACATAAGGCACCTCGCATCCGAGGACAGCAGCTACGTCACGGGAGCGGAATTGTTCGTGGATGGCGGCTTTGCACAAGTGTAGGCTGTGGCGGAGCGCTACGGCATCTGCTCGATATCCCGAAGCGAAATCACCCCCGCAATCAGGAGAACCTCGATGCCCGGTCGTAACTGCGTTGCTTGGAAAGCCGCCGTTTGCGCGCTGAGCTTTACGGCCTCCTGCGGCGTTGCCGCCGCGCAGAGCGCTGCCCCGCCGCCTCCCGCGGTTTCGGTCACGCCAGTGGTGAGCCGGCAGGTGACGGAAACCATGGATTACGTCGGACGCCTCACCGCGGTCGATAAGGTCGACATCGTCGCCCGCGTCCCGGGCTTTCTCGAGGAGCGCAAATTCAAAGAGGGACAGTACGTCAAGACGGGCGACCTGTTGTACCTGATCGAGCAGGCGATCTACAAGGCGGCCGTCGAGCAGGCGCGCGCGACGCTCGCCAAGGCCAAGGCGACCGAGGTTAATGCCAAGCTGCAGCTCGACCGCGGCAAGGAGCTCGTGCGCAACCAGAACATCCCCCAATCCACGGTCGACCAGCGCGAAGCCGACGAGGACGCAGCGCGGGCGAGCGTCATGGAGGCTCAGGCGGCGCTCGACCAGGCGGAGATCAATCTCGGTTACACCGAGATCCGCTCTCCAATCGACGGTCGGATCGGACTCGACATATTCACCAAGGGCAATCTGGTCCAGCCCTCCTCGGGAAGGCTTGCGACCATCGTCAGCCAGGACCCCATCTACGTCACCTTCCAGGTCAGCCAGCGCAATCTGCTCGACTACTTCAGGCGCCGCGCCGAAGACCCCGGGAAGAGCACGCAGGTCAACGTTCGCATCAAGCTGCCCAATGGCGCCATTTACCCGCATGCCGGCGTGAGTGACTTCCTCGACGTGCAGGCCGACCCGACGACGGACACGGTGACGGTGCGGGCGACAGTGCCGAACCCGGACCATGTGCTGATCCCGGGCGGAGTTGTCGGCGTCATCGTGGAGCGGGGCGCGCCGAAGCAGGCGCTGACGGTTCCGCAGGCCGCCGTCCTGCTCGATCAAGCCGGCCGCTATGTGCTCGTGGTCGACGCGGCCAAGAAGGTCGAGCAGCGCCGCATAACGACCGGTGCCGAGCAGGGGCGCAACATCGTAGTGACCGACGGCCTCAAGGAGGGCGAGCAAGTCATCGTCGAGGGCATTCAGAAGGTGCGTCCCGGCCAGGTCGTGACCGCAACCGTCGTGCCGGGGACCTGATGCTGTCCGGCATTTTCATCGAGCGGCCGCGGCTCGCCATCGTCATCGCCATCGTCATCGCCCTTGCTGGCGTCATCGCCATTTTCGCGATTCCCATCGCGCAGTTTCCCGACATCGTGCCGCCGCAGGTCACGCTCAACGCGTCTTATCCGGGGGCCGATGCCGAAGTGGTGGAGACGACGGTGGCGCAACCGATCGAGCAGCAGGTCAACGGCATCGACAACGCGCTCTATTATCAGTCCGCCAGCGCCGCGGACGGCAGCTACATCCTTACCGTGACCTTCGGGCTCGGGACCGATCCGGACATCAACACCGTCAACGTGCAGAACCGCGCCAGTCTCGCGATTCCGCAGCTGCCGGCGGAGGTCTCGCGCAACGGCCTCACCATCCGCAAGAAATCCGCCGCGCTGCTGCAGGTGATCAGCTTCTATTCGCCGAACAGCACCTACGATGCGGTTTATCTGAGCAATTACGCGACGATCAACGTCATCGATCCGTTGGCGCGCATCAAAGGCGTCGGGCAGGCAACGCTGTTCGGGCCGCTCGACTATTCGTTGCGCGTCTGGCTCGACCCCGACCGGCTGACCGAGCTCAATCTGACGCCGAACGACGTCATCGCCGCGATCCAGAGTCAAAACATTCAGGCGGCGCTGGGCCGCATCGGCGCGGCGCCGATCACGACCGAGCAGCAGGTCCAAATCAATATCAAAACCAAGGGGCGGCTCACGCAGCCGGAGGAATTCGCCGCCATCGTCTTGCGCGCCAATCCCGATGGCTCGGTGATCCGGATCAAGGATGTCGCGCGGGTGGAAATGAGCGCGAAGTCGCAGGACCGCTACAGCCGCTTCAACGGCGCGCCGGCGGCGGCGATCGGCATCTATCAGACCCCCGGATCCAATGCCGTCGAAGTGGCGCGCCACGTGCGTGAGACGTTGAACGATCTCGAGAAGCGTTTCCCCAACGACCTGGCTTACACCGTGTTCTGGGATTCAACCGTGTTCGTGACGGAGACGATCAAGGAGGTGATTCGCACGCTCGTCGCCGCGATCGTCCTGGTAGCCGTGGTGGTGTTCTTGTTTCTGGGCAGATGGCGAACGACGCTGATCCCGCTCGTTGCCGTGCCGGTGTCGATCGTCGGCACCTTCGCGGTCTTGCTCCTCATCGGCTATTCCGCCAACACCGTTTCGTTGCTCGCGCTCGTGCTCGCCATCGGCATCGTCGTCGACGACGCCATCGTGGTGGTCGAGAACGTCGAGCGGGTGATGGAGGAGAACCCCGACCTGCCCGTGCCGGAGGCCTGCAAGAAGGCTATGGCCGAGATCACCGGTCCGATCATCGCCATCACGCTCGTCCTTTTGACGGTGTTCGTGCCGGTGGCCTTCATCCCCGGCATCAGCGGACAGCTTTTCCGCCAATTCGCGGTCGCGGTCTCGGTCGCGATGCTGATCTCCGCCGTCAATGCGTTGACCTTGAGCCCGGCGCTTTGCGGGGTATTGCTCAAGCACGGCCAGAGGGCGAGCGGTCCGATGCGCTACGTGCTTGGCGCGATCGACCGCAGCCGCGACGGCTACGTCTGGGTGGTGCGCCGCTTGATGCGCGTCGCGATCGTCGGCATCGTGGTGGTCGCCGGGACGATTGCAGCCTCGGCGTTGCTATTCAGCCGGACACCGCAGAGCTTCTTGCCGGACGAGGACCAAGGGGCGATTTTCGCGACGCTGCGCCTTCCCGAGGGCGTTTCGCTCAACCGCACCCAGGCGGTGGTCAAGCAGGTCGAAGACCTCGTGCGGCCGATCCCGGGCGTGCAAGGCGTGCTGTCGGTGGTCGGGCTCAATTTCATCGATTACGTCCCGTCCTCGAACCAGGCCTTTTTCGTCATTCGGCTCAAGCCTTACGATGAGCGCACCGATCCGACGCAGAACGTCGGTGCGATCATTGCGCGGCTGCGGCCGCAAATGTCGGCCATCCAAGGCGCGGTTGCATTCCCGTTCAACCTGCCTCCCATTCTCGGCCTCGGCAGCACCGGCGGTTTCCAATACGCGCTGGAGGCGCTGCAGGGCCAGTCGCCCTCCGACGTCGCGGCGGCGCTGCGCGGCCTGGTGGTGGCGGCGAATGCCGAGCCCGAGCTCGCCGGCGTCTACAGCACGTACGCCGCCGACACCCCGCAGATCTATCTCGATATCGACCGCGACAAGGCGCAGGTGCTCGGGGTGAAGATCACCGACATATTCAATGCGCTGCAGTCGACGCTCGGCAGCTACTACGTCAACGACTTCAACGTGTTTGGCCGCACCTGGCAGGTCAACGTGCAGGCCGAGACGCCGTTTCGCGACAATATCGACGACATCTACCAGATTTACGTCCGCAACGCCCGGGGCGGCGCGGTCCCGATCCGGGCGCTCGCCGACGCCAAGCTCGTGCAAGGGCCGCAGACGCTCGTGCGGTACAATGGCTTCCGTGCGGCAATCGTCAACGGCGCGGCCAAACCCGGCTACAGCTCCGGCCAGGCGCTGGCGGCGATGGAGCGCGTCTCCGCCGCGACGCTGCCCTCAGGCTACAGCTTCGAATGGACCGGAACCGCGCTGCAGGAAAAGCTGGCGGGCGGACGCACCGGGATCGTGCTCGGATTGGCCATCCTGTTCGCGTATCTGTTTCTCGTCGCCCTCTACGAGAGTTGGAATATCCCGATCCCCGCCTTGTTGTCGGTCAGCGTCGCAATCCTCGGCGCGATCGTCGCCATCCTGCTGGCGCGGCTGAGCTTCGACGTCTACGCCCAGATCGGGCTGGTGGTGCTGATCGCGCTCGCCGCCAAGAACGGCATTCTGATCATCGCATTCGCGGTGGAACAGCGCGAGCTCGGCAAGGACACTCGGGCTGCCGCCATCGAAGCGGCGGCCTTGAGGTTTCGCCCGGTGATGATGACGAGCTTCGCATTCATCCTCGGTCTCTTCCCGCTGGTCATCGCCAAGGGCGCTGGCGCCGTGACCCGCCAGGCGGTGGGCACGCCGGTGTTCGGCGGCATGCTCGCCGCATCGCTATTCGGGATCTTCATCATTCCGCTGCTCTACATCACCGCGGAAGGTCTGCGCCAGCGGGTCTCGCGGCGGAAAAAGAAGTGAGCTCGAGCAGACTGCGCAAACGTGTCTGCATGCGCTGCAGCACATCAGAGACATGAGGTCGAGATGTCCTGCGCGTGCTATTGACACGGCCTAACTCCATCGTGTGGTTGCAAATTTTGAATGGAGAGAAAATGCCTGAGGCCAATCTCGTCGGCGGCTCCGAGCGCGATCGCGAGCAAATCCTGCAACTGCATGCCGACTACATCGACGCCAACGCCCGCTTCGATTGGGGAAAGCTCGAGCCGATCTGGAGCGCGGCGCCCGAGGCGGTGTTCTTCAATCTCAATGGGCACACCTACAAGGGGCGCGAGCATTGGTTCCAGCTGTGGAAATTCTACGGGCAAAACGTGCAGTCGAGCTACTGGACGCCGTTCGACCTCGGCGGCGTCGTCTCCGACGACATGGCCGTGGTCTGGTGCCATCGCCGCACCAAACGCCATTGGACCGGCACGGCGCCGCCGCCCAAGGAGATCCACTACGGCGGCGACGAGTTCATCACCCGCTCGACCATGGTGTTCCGCAAGGAAGCTGGCGGCTGGCGCGTCGTGCATGCCCACTTTTCGGAAGCGAGTTCGGGCGAGCGCCCCGGCGGCGTATGATTATTTCTTCGCTGTCCCCCCGCCTTCGCTGTCGTTCCCGCGTATAGCGCGTCGTTAAGGGCGCTCACGCCCGTCTTGGACGGGCTATGGACGCGCGTAAACGCGCTTATGCTGGGAACCCATAACCAAAGGCCTCTGGAATATGGGTCCCCGCTTTCGCGGGGACGACGAGAGGAGAAAGAGCGTGAGTCGTCACTGCTGCTGGGACGACCAGAGGTGAGAGATGGCCGAGCTGCCGAAACTGAGCGTGCGTCTGTCCGGCGGGGTCGATCCCCGCCGTTCCGTCGATCTTGCCAACATCGCCGAGGCCAACGGATTTCACTCCCTATGGTTCGCCGAGAACGCGTTCAATCGCGGCGTGCTGCCGGCGGCGTCGGCGTGCGCGGTGGCGACGCGCCGGATCGGCATCGGCATCGGCGTGTTCAATCCCTACAACCGGCATCCCACGCTGATGGCGATGGAGATCGGCGCGCTCGACGAGTTGGCGCAAGGCCGCGCGCGGCTCGCGATCGGTTCCGGCATCGCGGCGGCAACCGAGCGCCTGGGCTTGAGCACCGATCGCCCGCTCGCGGCGGTGCGCGACGCGATCACCATCGTGCGCGCCATGCTCAAGGGCGAGGAGGTGAACTATGCCGGAAGCGCGTTCTCCGCCCACAAGGTCAAGCTCGAATACCAGGCGCCTCGGCGCGATATGCCGCTGCTGATGGCGGCAAGAGGGGAGCAGGCGCTCGCGCTCGCCGGGAAGATCGCCGACGGATTGATGATCTCGAACATGTGCCCGGTGCAGTTCACGCAAGCGGCGGTGCGCGCGGTGCGCGCCGCCGCGCGGCGGGCGCAGCGGCCGGCGCCGGCCGAGGTCGTGCAATACATTCCGTGCGCGGTGCGGCTCGACCGCGGCGAGGCCTACGGCCTCGCCAAGGCGGCGATCGGCGAGATGCTGCCATCCTTCTGGGCGCTCGGTCAGCGGGTGCCTTCGGCCAAGGCGGCGTTGCTGCAGGCGGCGGGGTTGTCGGAGGCCGATTTCGCCGCCGCCGTCGGCCGCTTGCACGCGGGCGAGCACCCGTCCCAGGCGCTCGACGACCGGTTCGTGCAAGCCTTCGCCATCGCCGGCACCGCCGAGGACGCGCTCGCCCAGGCTCGCCGCTACGGCGAGGCCGGCGCGAGCGAGCTCGTGCTCACCTTCGCCGGCCGGCGGGTGCAAGCGGACATGCAATATCTGGCGAATGCCGTGCACCGCAGCGGCTGACACAATTGCCGCACGGAACGAACGATGGTGTCGTCACACGCCGGCGAACCAATTGTATCCGCGATCTTCCCAAAATCCTCCCGGGAAGCGGTTGGTCACGAACATCGCCGTGATCCACTTCGGATTCTTGAAGCCGAGCTTGGTCGGGATGCGAAGCTTGAGCGGATAGCCGTAGCGCGACGCCAGGATCTCGTCGGAAATCTTGAAGGTGAGAAAGGTCTGCGGGTGCAGCGCCGACGCCATGTCGATGCTGGAGTAATATCCATCGGCGCACTCGAAGCCGACATATTTCGCCGTCAGGTCCGCGCCGATGCGCCGCAAGAAAGTCCGCAACGGGACGCCGGTCCATTTGCCGATCATGCTCCAGCCTTCGACGCAAACGTGCCGCGTCACCTGCGACTCCTGCGGCAGCTGATAGAGATCTTGCAGCGTCCACGCGGCCCTGCGGTCGATCAGGCCGGACAGATTGAGCTTGTAGCTCGCGCTGTCGATCTTGGGGACTTGGTTCTGCCCGAAATAGGCGTTGTAACGAAAGTCCTTCACGGCCTCGCTTTCCGGGTAGGTCGGCATCAGCCGGTGGGGATTGAAGATTAAGGCCTGGGTGCGGTCGTTCCATCGCGAAACGCCGTCGAGCGCACTCTGCACCGCGCTGGTGTCGGTGACGTCGCAGCCGGTGAGCAACGTCAGCGCACCGAGGCTGAGACCTTGCTTGAGAAAGAGCCTGCGCTCGATTTGACGCGCGTCGCCGCTGGTGCGCAGAAGCTCTCTCGGTGCAGCGCTGTCGCGCAGCGGCTTGGTGCTGGGGGGCTCGGCCATGGCCTAGTCCTCGCCGTGCGCTTCGTGCGCGCTGGCGCGGCCGGTGATCATGGCCGGCAGCGTCTTCGGAACGATGATGACGAGGGCAATATGCACGACCAGGAACGCGACGATCGCGGCCATGCCGAGGAAATGGATCACGCGCGCCGCATCGAAACCGCCGAACAGCCACGTCAACTCCTGAAACTGTCCCGGCTTCCAGATCGCAAGGCCGGACAGAACCATGATCACGCCCGCGGCCAGCACGCCGAGATAAAGCGCCTTCTGCACGGCGTTGTAGAGGCCGAGCCGGTGCGGCAGCCGAAAACGCAGCGCGGCGATGGCGTCGCGGAGCACCGCCGTCGGCCCGACCGGGAAGAAGGCCCGCCGGAAATGCCCGGAGAGAATTCCGTAGGCGACGTAGACGATGCCGTTGATGGCGAGCAGCCACATGCCGGCAAAATGCCACTGCAAGGCGCCGGCAAGCCCATCCTCGTTGTGAACGTCGACCGAGCCGTCGTAACTGCCCCCGAGCGTCAGCTCGACGGGAAAGCGGAAGGGGAAAATCGGCTCAGAATTGTAGACGCGCCATCCGCTCATGATCATGATGACCATGGCGAGCGCGTTGAGCCAATGGGTGATCCGCACCGTCAGGGGATGTACGATCACCTTTGAAGCTCGCTGCAAACGTCCGGCCGCGATGTCAGTCACCGACGCCTCCCGCTGCTTGCGCGTCGTCGATTGGCGCAAGTCCCGCCGCCTTGAATGCCGCTTTCGCCGCCGCGGACTTGACAAACGTCATGAACGGTCGGGTATCGGATTGCGGATCGCGGGCCTGCGCAACGACATATTCGATTGGCGGTTGGTCAAACAGCGGTAGGGGCACCGCGAGCTTGAAGCCGGCGATGGCATCGGTCGAATAGACGATGCCAAGCCGCGTCTTGTCGGTCGCAATGAGACTGACCACACCGGCGGAGCTTTCGGCGACGGCAACGGCCTTGTTGTCATCGACCGCGATGCCGATCCTGCGCAGCAACTCGACCGCGCGGGCACCGCCCGGGTCGCGATCCGGGTTGGCGATCGCAAGCCGCTTGCCTGCGATCAGCCGGGAGATATCGGCGAGGCTTGCGCCGTTGATCGGCCCGTCGCCCGGCTCGGTGCCGACGAGAACCAAGCCGTTGCGCAACGCGCGGCTGATGGTAGCGCCGTGGATGATTTTGGCGCGGGCGGCCTCCTCGGTCGCGGTGCCGGCGAGCGCAAAAATCACGTCACAGCGCGCGCCGCGATCGATCTGGGCGTAGGAGAGGTCCGTCGGCGCGACGAAAATGTTGACGCGCGTGCCGGTGCGCGCTTGCCACAGGAAGCCGATCGATTTGAGCGCCGCCTGCAGCGTGGGCTCGCCGTAGACCACGAGATCGCGCGCTGCCGCGTCGGCAGACGGCACGAGTGCGGCCGCGCACAGCAATGTTGCGAAGGCGTAGCGATACGCCCGCCCCCGCAGCAACCCATGGGCCTTCTCTCCGTCACTGCCGCGCAAGGCGCGCACCGGGTAACTCCAATGTTGCGTTTACGCATTAAGCATGAGCCGAAATCACTGCACGAAACAAATCACGTTATGGCGATGCCCGCTTGATGCGGATTTGATCAGCGCACGTTCGAAAGCTCGCGCTGACGATCGTGCCCGCGTCGCCACGGGCTCGTCTCGCTCGCAACGCGGGCGAAGGTCGCGACGATGCGCGCGCCGGCCCGCATGGTTCCCACGAGACTTCCCGCTACCTTCGAATTGCCGCCGCGCCGCCGACGGTAGTCGACCGGAATCTCCAGGATGCGCAGCCCCGCTCGCGCCGCGCGCATCTGCATTTCAAGATTCCACCCATAGGTGAGCTCGCGCATTGCGAGCTCGAGCAGCGCCTGGCGCCGGATCGCGCGCAGCGCGGACATATCCGTGTAGCTCACGCCGTAAAGAAACCGCATGCCCCACCCGGCCAGGCGGCCGGCGGCGAGCTGGTGCCAGGCGATGCTCCCCTCCTCGCGCTTGCCGCGCGCGCGCGATCCGAGGACGAAATCGTAGCGGCCGGACCGGATCGGCTCGACCAGCGCGGCGATACCGCGCGGGTCGTCGGCGCCGTCGCCGTCCATGAACACCACGATGTCGGCGTCCTCGGCCGCCATGGTCGCAGCGAGGCACGCCCGGCCGTAGCCGCGCCCGGCATCGATGACCTCCGCACCCGCTGCTTTGGCCCGCGCCGCGGTGGCGTCGCGACTGCCGCCGTCCGCCACGATGATGCGGGATACGATCGCACGCGGGATGCTGCGCACCACATCCGCGATCGACTGCTCCTCATCGAGTGTCGGTATCACGACGACGATATGACTTGCCGCGGCTTTGCGCGCGGCACCATTGCCGGGAGCTGCGTCGGGCATTCAAAGACTCCAGCGCAGGCCACAGTTTGCACAGGTGGCGGGCGGCTTGTCCGACAGCAGCGCTTCGCGGAACGAAGTGTAGGCCGCGCCGTTCCAAATCTCTTGCAGCGTTTGCTGGGTGGCATCGCCCAACGTGTAGTGTTCGTAGCCGCGCTGCGAGAACGGCGCGATGCAGCATGGCAGCGCCCGGCCATTGGCGGTGAAATACATCACGGTCCAGGGTCGCCGGCACAGCGTCCAGGGCGAGTCGTGGTCGTCCCGCTTGAGGCTCATGCCCGGCTCCGAGGCGGCGCCGGAGGCGCCGAACGTGATGCCGTAAGCGCGCGCAAGCTCGGTTGCGGCCTCGAGGTGCGCTGCATCCTCGCGCGTCATCTGCTCGTAGAGGGCTTGGTCGGGGCGCGCGAGGCCGATGGCGTCGTTTTCGAAAAACACCAGGCGCTGCAGATAGACTTCGCGTACGCCGATCTCCGCGGCCAGACGCACGAAGGCCGGCAACTCGGCGATCGTTTCCTTAAGCCCCGTGAGCCAGGCCGACACGCGCGGCAGATCCTTGCCTTCGCGTTCCTGCAGTTCGCGGAAGGCACGGACGTTCCGGAGGATGCGGCCGAAGTAATCCTTGCCGCGAATGGCCAGAAAGGACTTCGCGTTCGATGCATCGAGCGAGACGCGAAGCTCGTCGAGGCGCGCCTCGATCAACGCGCGCCCGTTCCTCTCGTTGAGGAGAGTGCCATTGGTATTGAAGAGCACGTAGGTGCCGCGATCCTTGAGATAGCGCACCATCCTCGGCAGATTCCCCACCAGCATCGGTTCGCCGACGCCGTGCAAGACCGCGCGTTGCAGGTTTGGAATCTGGTCGACGATCGACGTGAAAAGCTCCCAGCTCATGTCGGCGGGCGGCTCGAGCTCGGCGTAGGTGCGCGGACAGGTCGTGCACAAGAGGTTGCAGCGGTTCGTGGTCTCGAGATAGACGCAAACCGGCTGCCGCGGTGCGTGCCCGCTGCGCCCCTCTTCGACGCTCTCGAAATAGCGCCGGGGATCGACCTTGACCTCAGGCGAGGGCTGTATCGGCATGGGCTCCTCCGCCTTGCGTCGGTGACGCCACGTAAATTCAGTTACGAGAATGAGAACGCAGGGCACGTAGATCGGCAGCGCTTCCGACAGGGTCGGCGGCCAGTGCGCGAAATAAAGCAAGTTCACCGCGCAGGTGAGGTAGATCACGCCGACGACCGGATAGAAGCACAGGAACGGCACCAGCCAGGCGAAGTACCAGGCATAGTGCGGTGCGAGCAGAAGCGTGAAAGCGACGGCGAGCAGCATGGCGCCGGCGAGATCGGCGTCCGGTCTTCGCGGCCGCATGACCACGACAAGGGCGAGCACCGCCATGGCCAGTGCCGCCGCAACCAGGTAGAATGAAAATGTCCACTGCGGCAGCGCGACGAAGGCGCCGATGAGCTGCCACCAGAAAATTCCCGAGCCTCGGTCCAAGCCCTCTTCGCTGATATAGCCGCCGAGGTATCCGAACACTTTCGTGCCGGCGCCGATGTAAGGCAGATACAGCGCGGCAGCGGTGGCGATGAAGGCGAGGGGGAGGCGCCAGTCCCAACGCTTGTAGAGGGCGGGAGCGGTCACGACGGGAAAATACTTGACCAGTGCGCAGGCACCGAACGCGACGCCGGCGAGGATCGGGGAGCGTCGTTCCGTGGCCAGGAAAGCCAGCAGCAGAAACGCAATGCCCACAATGTCGACATGGCCGCTGCGGGCAAACTCCCACAGCGGCAAAGGGTGCCAAGCGTAGAGCAGGATGCGCGACCGCGGCAGGCCGCGCAGCGCGAGCAATTGCAGCATCGTCCAGACCGCGAGGCCTTCGAACGCCACCATGGCGGCCTTCATGGCGATCGGCGCCTCCGATATGCGCGTGATCAGATAGAAGACGACCTGCGAGGTCGGCGGGTACATCGTCGCGGCATTGTCGGCACGATTGATGAAAGGATGAATCGCGTCGTCGCGCAGGCCAGAGAGCGCCGCGTCGTTCGGCACATGAAGATATGGATTGATGCCGGCGCCTTGCACGCGGCCATCCCAGACGTAGCGGAAAAGGTCGGTCGAAACCGGCGTTCCCGGCAGGAGCAGGCAGCGCATGGCAACGCCGACGATGAGAATGGTCGCGAGCGCGCGGCCGCTCCCCGCGCGCTCCGGCCTTCCCCGGACCACGAGCCATGCCGCGATGGCATAAGGCACGCATTGGAGCAGGAGAACGACGCCGACTTTAGCGTCGTCGAAGTGCGTAACCGCGATTGCGCCGGTGGCCGAAAGCACAAGCAGGCATCCGCCGAGCGCCAAAAGCGGCCAATCGAGCCCGGTGAGGCGCCTCACTCCGCAGCTCCCCTGAATGCCTTGAAGGCCAGACGCTCCTCGAGATCCGAGGTCTCGACCAGCGATTGGATCAGCGCGCGCGTGTGCCGCGGTTGCGCGGGACAAAGGCCCGGCGCGAACGATTGACCCTCGAACAGTTCCGCCCGCATGATTTTCAAGCCAGCGACGTCATCGACGTCGTACCACGTCGGCAGAATATGCACGGGCAGCTTCAGTTCGGCGGCTCGCTCGAGCGTTTGCTGCGCCACGCGTTCCGTGCTCCAAGCAATGTCCTCAAACAGACGGTGGTGCTTCGCCTTGAGCCCGAGCAAATAGTAGCCGCCGTCAAGGGCGGGGCCGAGGACCGCCCGCTCGCCGGGCCGCGCAAGCACGTGGGCGGTCTCGACCAGAAGCGAGGTGGGCAGCGTGGGGCTGTCGGAATTGAGAACCACTGCGGAGCGATGGCCGCGCTCCAGAAGCTGCGCAATCGTGTAATCGAGGCATTCGCCCAGAGTCGGGTAGCAAGCCTCGATCAAGGCGATCTCGCGCGGCAGAGTCTCCTGAAAGAAGGGCCGCGCGTGAGCGGGACCGTACGCAATGTAGCTGGCAATCGAGGCCTCAGTGGAGGCGGCAAGTATGTTATCGGCGATATCGCGCAGGAACGCCGTGTTGCATTGCGCCGCTTCTTCGAACGTCAGAGGAGGAACCAAGCGGGTCTTGGTGCGTCCCGCGATCGACGCCTTGGCCATTACGGCGATCCCGCAAATCGGGATTGCGGCATTGTCGATATCAGCGACGGCGGTTCGCATGACCCCTCCGATGCCGCGCGAGCCGTCAACCTATCCTCGGTTGGTGCGGCGGGATAGGAAAAAGCAATTCATGCCGAGTCGCCAGTCTGCGGCTGGGGGCAAAGGCCGGCAGCGGCGGTCCGCTCACGGGATCGTGAACGCGAGTTCGTGCAGTTGGTTCCGCTGCTTACGCAGTTTGCGCAATGGCACGCGGTTAGGGAAGTGACCCGGCCATCAAATTTCGCTTGCGTCAAAGCGGCTAGTTGACGCCCTGCTGCGGTTGAAGGCGCGGCATTGCCGGTGGATGGCGGTTGGACCGCACATTAGAATCCGCTAGTACGGAAATCGGGTTGGCCGTGCGGAACAACGTGCGCGCAAGCGCACTACCGGAGATAGCGATGTTGGATGTCTCGAAATCCCGGCACATCGGGGATGCACAAGAACGGCCCGCATCGGAAGCCAGTCCGGCGCAGCGATTCCAGATCGTGCTGGTGTTCCAAGGCGGCGGTGCGCTCGGCGCCTACCAGGCGGGTGTCTATCGGGCGCTCCACGAAGGCGGGATCGAGCCGGATTGGATCATCGGCACGTCGATCGGCGCCATCAACGCCAGCCTGATCGCTGGCAACGAGCCCGAGCA
Source organism: Hyphomicrobiales bacterium (assembly GCA_019237215.1). Lineage (GTDB taxonomy): Bacteria > Pseudomonadota > Alphaproteobacteria > Rhizobiales > Xanthobacteraceae > VAZQ01. The sequence continues at coordinate 22,000 of JAFAHL010000039.1, forward strand.
TCGCCTCGACCGGCTGGAGGAATTCTGGCGCCGGATGGAGCGCAAGGAATTCTGGGGTCTGGCGAACTGGCCGGGGCTCGCCGACACCGCGTCCTATTGGTCGACCCTGCTCGGGGGCATTCCGGGATTCTTCGAGCCCAATCCGCTGGCTTTTCTCGGCGCGCACTATCCGCTCGGACGGGACAGCGCCGCCTTCTACTCGACCGCACCACTCGCGAAGACGCTCACCGAGCTGGTCGACTTTGCGCTCATCGCGCGCTGCACCCCGCGGCTCACGGTCGGCGCGGCGCATGTGCGCACGAGCGAGATGCGCTACTTCGACAGTCGCGAGACCGCCATCACGGTCCAGCATGTCATGGCGTCAGGCGCGTTGCCGCCGGCCTTTCCGGCCGTGCGCATCGATGGTGAGCTCTATTGGGATGGGGGAATTCTCTCCAACACGCCGACCGAGGCGATCTTCGACGACAACCCGCGCCGGGACTCGCTCATTTTCGCCGTGCACATGTGGAATCCGATGGGGCCGGAACCGGAGAGCATCTGGGAGGTGCTCCACCGCCAGAAGGACATTCAATATTCGAGCCGCGTCGCGAGTCATATTGCGAGACAACGTCAGGTCCACAAGCTGCGCCACGTGGTCTCGGAGCTGGTCAAATTGATGCCGGAGGACACCCGCAATCGCCCGGTCGTCAAGGATTTGGCCGAATATGGCTGCCTGACGCGCATGCACGTCGTGCAGCTCCTCGCCCCTCGGTTGGACAATGAGAACCACACCAAGGACATCGATTTCAGCCCGAGCGGGATTCGCCTGCGCTGGCAGGCGGGTTATGCCGACACCAGGCGCGCGCTGCAGCGGGCGGCGTGGAACGATGCGTGCGATCCGCTCGAGGGCGTCATCCTGCACGCGCCGGGGCCCGACGTCGCGCCCGCGGCGGAATGATCGCTCGCGGGCTTGCGGCGCCTCACCGCGCACGCTTGGCCCGACGCGCAGACCTGGCTCGACGCCTCGATCGCTGAGAACGAATCTCGGCGCGTTTCTTGGCGCAGGCCCTGCACTTGCAACCAACGGCCTTGATGAAGGAGTCGAAATAATCGCGGCCATAGTGATACGTGATCTCGTCACCGGGCTTGATATTCTTGATCGCGCGGATCTTGATCGCGTGTTTCACGAAATAGGCTTCGGCATTCGGCCGGCAGGAATGATTAATGTAGCGCGCGCGGTTCCGGCGGTTGGAGCCGTCGATGGTCCAGCGCGCGTTGACCTCGAACAGGTAGCGGGTATCGAGCTCGTCGGCGGCTTCGCTGCGAATCTTCCTGCCGCTGTAGCGAACGATGAATTGCCCCTTCTTGATTGCGACACGGGCGAAGAGACCCAGCCCAGCTTTGGATCGGCTGATCCGAAGGTGACGCGACGGTGACAGTTTCGCGGGCATGAGATTATGATGTGTCCCCCAAGGCCGATCGGTTTGCGAAGCGGATCAGCACTGCAGCGCTTGGCCCACTCACAATTCGAGCGCGACGACGCTTGCAAGCGATGGTGTGAATCAGTCCGTCCGCGCGAGAATACCGGCAAGCCGCGAGGGCGCAAGGCGATACATGGGGCATTGCGATCCGCACCGCTGCGCCTGTAACTAGCGCCTTCGATGCAAACATACGACGTCGTCATCATTGGTGGCGGGCACAATGGGCTGACTTGCGCCGCCTACCTCGGCATGGCGGGCCTGAAAGTCAAGCTCCTCGAGCGGCGATCGATGGTGGGCGGCGCCGCGGTCACGGAAGAGTTTTGCCCAGGGTTCCGAAACTCGATCGCGGCCTACACCGTGAGCCTGTTGAACCCCAAGATCATCGCCGATCTTCGCCTCTTCGAGCATGGGCTGAAGATTGTCGAGCGTCGCGCGCAAAATTTCCTTCCCACCTTGGACGGCCGCTATCTGCTCGCGGCCGAGGGTCGCACCAAACACAATATCGCGAAGTTCAATGCTGGCGATGCCGAACGATATGACGCCTTCAACCATACGCTCGACGCGAGTGCCGATGTGCTGCGCGAGCTGGTCCTGCAGCCGCCGCCGAACCTTACCAATGGAACAAAGCTGGCAGCGTTGCGTGCAGCGCTCAGAGCCGGACGGATCGGCAATCGACTGCGCCGGCTCTCGGCGGAAAATCTGCGCACCCTGCTCGAGCTGTTGACCAAATCGGCCGCCGATTATCTCGATGCCTGGTTCGGGGGCGAACTCGTAAAGGCCTGGCTCGGCTTCGATGCCATCGTCGGGAACTATGCAAGTCCGTACACGCCCGGTACCGCCTACGTTCTGTTGCATCACGCCTTCGGCGAGGTGAACGGGAAGAAGCGTGTTTGGGGCCACGCCATCGGCGGAATGGGCGCGATCACCCAAGCCATGGCGCGCGCTGCGGCCGGACACGGCGTGGAGATCGAGACCGACGCGCCCGTTCGCGAGGTCTTGATCGAGAAAGGAAGCGCCGTCGGCGTCGTGCTCGAGGACGGACGCCTCGTGCGCGGCGGCGCGGTCGCCGCCAATGTCAATCCCAAGCTCCTTTATACTGTGATGATCCCGCCGGACGCGCTCGATCCGGCCTTTCTTCGGCGCATGCAGGGGTGGCGCTGCGCCTCGGGCACGTTCCGGATCAACGTGGCGCTCTCGGAGCTGCCGAGCTTCGCGGCGCTGCCTGGACGCGATTGCGGCGATCACCACACCGCGGGGATCATTCTCGCCCCGAGCCTCGGCTACATGGATCGCGCCTATTGCGACGCGCGAACGCTCGGATGGAGCCGCGAGCCCATCATCGAGATGGTCATCCCGTCGACCTTGGATGACACGCTGGCCCCGGCGGGGGGCCACGTCGCAAGCCTGTTCTGCCAACACGTGGCGCCGCAATTGCCGGTCGGGCGATCATGGAACGATCATCGCGCGACGGTGGCCGATCTGATGATCGAAACCGTCGATCGCTACGCGCCGGGGTTCAAGGCAAGCGTCATCGGCCGTCAGGTCTTGAGTCCCTTTGATCTGGAGCAGGTGTTCGGGCTGACCGGCGGAGATATTTTTCACGGAGCATTGACGCTCGATCAGCTGTTCTGGGCCCGCCCCGCGGTCGGCTATGCCGATTATCGGGGACCCTTGAAGGGACTCTACCACTGCGGATCGGGAGCGCATCCGGGCGGAGGCGTCACCGGAGCTCCCGGTCACAATGCTGCGCGTGCGATCATCGCCGATCGGCGCTGGCGGTTGTGGTTTTCGCGCTAATCATCGGCGACGAAACCGGATGCCTTCACGACCGGGGCCCAGCGCGCCAGATCCGCCCTGACCGTGGCGGCGAATTGCGCCGGCGTCTGGAACGCGGTGGTGTTGCCGACCTTGGCCAGATTCTCGATCATGTGCGAAGACTTCGCCGCTTCGGCGATGGCCGCATTCAGCGCGTCGACGATGTCCGCCGGCGTCTTCGCCGGCACGAACACGCCCAGCCACGATTCCACCACCACCTGATAGCCGGCCTCGGCCATGGTCGGGACGTCGGGCAGGAACGACGAGCGCTGCGAACCCGTCACCGCCAGAATTCGCAACGTTCCCGATTTGGCGAAGGGCAGGCTTTCGCTGATCGGATTGACACTCGCCGGCACGTGACCGCCGAGCAGATCTTGCAGCGCCGGCGCCCCGCCGCGGTAATGCACGGGGGTCATCGCGACGCCGGCCGCGTTGGCGAACATCATGCCGACGAAATGCGGCGTGCCGCCGGCCGCCGTGGTTGCGTACGAAGCCTTGCCGGGGTTCGCGTTGCACCATTGCGCGAACTCGGCCAAGGTCTTCACGCTCTCCGAGACCGCCGGACCGATATTGTAGGTCAGCATCGATTTCGCCGCCGGCGACACCGCGATGAAGTCCCGCAGCGGGTCGTAGCTCAGCGAGCGGAAACTGTGCGGGTAGACCGTCATCGGAAAGTCCGGCGTGAACAGCATCACGCTTCCGTCCGGCTCCGCGTTCTTCACGTATTCGACCGCGATGCGCGCGGCGGCGCCCGGCTTGTTTTCAACCAGCACCGTGGACGCGTAGGAACCGCGCAGCCCGTCTGCGAGGATGCGTGCAATGACGTCGGTGCCGCCGCCGGCCGGAAAGCCGACGATCACGTGGGCCGGTTTCTTGGTCGCCTGCGCGAACGCGCGCGGGACGAAGCTCGCGCCGGAAGAAAGCAGCCCTACGGTCGAGGCGGCGAGCAAGTGACGACGCGTGAGCATTGCGGGCTTCCGTCGTTGCGGCGGGCGATTTATGTGCCTCGAAGCTTACGTCGCCCGCCATTCGCAGTCGAGCGCAGGGGCGGTCTTCGACATCGGTCGACGGTCATTCGCGCGCCGGCAGCATGGTCCGCAGCCGATCGGCCGATGCCGACAATTCTGCGAGTGCGGCTTGGCGCGCCTTCTCTTTGAATCGTCCGATCAGGCCCGAGATCGCGAGCGCGCCGCGGAACTCACCGGCGAGGTCGAAAACGGGGACGGCGACGGCGGCCACCTGGGGGTCGCGCTCGCCCAGCGATATGCTATAGCCGCGCTGCTGCCCCGCTTTCGCCTTCGGGCCTTTGGCATCATTGGAGAAGGCGAGCAGCACATGGGCGCTGGCGCCGGCATTGAGCGGCAGCTCGACGCCCTCATCGAGGTGGTGGCGCGCGGATTGCGGCGAATTGTGCCGAAACAGGCACACACGGGACTGACCCTCGCGGATATAGAAGGACGCCGTCTCGCCGGTCGCCTCCACCAGGCTACGCAGCTCCGGCCTGATCGCCTCGCCGAGATTGAACCCGGCCCGGTAGATCGATCCCAATCGCCAGAGCGCCGGGCCGAGCCGGAACACGCCGCGCTCGTCGCGAATGAGATAGCCGAGCCGCTCCAGCGAGCCGGCGAGGCGCAGGATCGTGCTCTTGTAGAAGCCCGTTGCCGACGCGATCTCGCCGAGCGTCATCGCCGGCTGGTCAGCATGGAATGCGTTGACCACGGCAAGCGCGCGTTCGACCGCCTCGACCTTATCTTTGCTCACCCCGGTCATCCGCTCAGTTGCCTGATTCGAGTATAGTAGAACGTGGTTGCGCTGTACAGGATGTTCTGCTACACGGAAATATATTCTGTTGCACAGAACAAGCTGGTGCGGGAATGGCTGGACTTCTCGCGGCGACGCGAGTGCTCGATCTGACCAACGTGCTTGCCGGCCCGTTCTGCTGCTGTCAGCTGGCGCAGCTCGGCGCCGACGTGATCAAGGTCGAAGTGCCCCGCTCCGGCGACCTCGCGCGCCAGCTCGGCGCCGATCCCGAGCTCAATCGCCGCGGCATGGGGGCGTCGTTCCTGGCGCAAAACGCGGGGAAGCGCTCGCTGACGCTGAACTTGAAATCACCCAAGGGCCGCGAGGCCTTCTCTCGGCTGGTCGCCACCGCCGACGTCGTGGTCGAAAATTTTCGTCCCGGCGTGATGGAGCGGTTGGGGCTCGGCTACGCCGCGCTCAAAGCGGTCAAGAGCGACATTGTGTATTGCGCGATCTCCGGCTTCGGCCAGGACGGACCGCTGCGGTTCAACCCCGCCTACGATCAGATCATCCAAGGGCTGTGCGGGGTGATGAGCGTCACCGGCGACGCGCAATCGGCGCCGTTGCGGGTCGGCTATCCGGTCGCCGATACGATGGGCGGCATGACCGCCGCGTTCGCCATTGCCGCGGCGCTCGTTCGCCGCGAGCGGACGGGGGAGGGGGAATTCATCGACGTCTCCATGCTGGAAGCTTCGCTCGTGGCCATGGGCTGGGTGGTTTCGAATTGGCTGATCGCGGGCGTGAAACCCGAGCCCATGGGCAACGAGAACATGACGGCGAGCCCCTCGGGCACGTTCCGGACCGGCAAGGGGCTCCTCAACATCGCTGCCAATAAGCAGGAGCAGTTCGAGACCTTGTGCCGGTTGATCGGCCGCGGCGAGCTTACCGCCGATCCGCGCTTCGCCGCGCGCGAGGATCGCAAGCGCCGTCGGTTCGAGTTGAAGGCTGAGATCGAGCAGGCGCTCGCGGTCAGATCGGCGCAGGAATGGTCGGCTCTCCTCAACAAGAATGACGTTCCCGCCGGGGAAGTGCTCGATGTGCCATCCGTGCTCGAGCATCCTCAAGTCATCGCGCGAGGACTACTCAAGACCTTCGACTCCGTGCCCGACGTCGATCGTCCGGTCCGCGTCGTGCGATCAGGCTTCCGGCTGGCGAGCGGCGATCCGGAACCGGCATCGCCGCCGCCGGCGCTCGGCGCCGACACCGGCGATCTCCTGGCCGAACTTGGATTTTCCAAGCGCGAGATCGACGAGCTCGCGCGCGACGGCGCCATATGAGCAGCAGCAACATGCCCGCGACCCACAACCCGATGAGCCCGGAGGATTGGTGGTCGACTGCGATCATCGACATGAAGCCGGGGATGATCCGCTATCGCGGCTATGCGATCGAGGAGTTGATCGGCCGCGTCAGCTTTGCCGAGATGGTCTATCTCATGACGCGCGGCGAGCTTCCTGATCCCGCCGCCGCCAAGTTGCTGGAAGCCGCGCTGGTCGCGGCGGTCGACCACGGCCCGCAGGCGCCGTCGATTGCGGCGGCCCGAATGGCGATCACCTGCGGGGTCGGCATCAACAATGCCATGGCGTCGGCCATCAATATGCTTGGCGACGTCCACGGCGGAGCCGGCGAGCAATGCGTCGCGCTCTATAATGCCATCGCCGCGCGCATGGGCGGCGGTCCGGTCAGCCAAGCGCGGCTGGCGCAAGCCGTCAGCGCCGAAATGAAGGCGCTGGCCGAAGCGGGCACCCGGCATGTGCCCGGCTTCGGGCACCGCTTTCATCCCCGCGATCCGCGTGCGCCGCGCCTGCTCGAAATGGTCGAGGCCGCTGCCGCCGGTGGCGCCGTGAGCGGGCGCTTCGCCGCGATAGGGCGTGCGCTCGAGGCGCAGATTGCGGCCGAGAAAGGACGACCCGTCCCCATGAATATCGACGGCGCGACCGGCGTGGTCTTCGCGGAGCTCGGCTTTGCACCCGCTCTTTGCCGGGGACTGTTCGTATTGTCGCGGTCGGTCGGCGCGTTGGCCCACGCTTTCGAGGAGATGCAGTCAGGCGAGCGCAACAAAGGACCAATCCCGCGCCATCTGATTTGGACCTA
>JAFAHL010000057.1 GCA_019237215.1 Hyphomicrobiales bacterium
TGACGGCGGACTGCCCGACAGCAAGATGCCGGGCTGCGAGCGCACGCTCTACAACGTCATCGGATTCCAGCCGCCCAAAGGCGAAGGTGGCGCCGTGACGTCGCCGGTCGGCGACGACGCGGCACGGCTCGCGGCCATCAAGATCAGCGAGGGATTTAATCTCGGCTACTGCCGGGCCAAACCCGGCCACGGCCCGATGATGCACAATCACGACACCAACGAGACCTTCATCCCGATGACCGGCAGATGGCGTGCGAGCTGGGAAAACGAGAACGGCGAGGTCGAACACGTCGATCTCGATCCCCTCGACGTCGTTTCGTTCCCGCCGGGCATGATCCGCCGCTTCGAGAACATCACCGAGGGCGACCCCAAGGAGGATTCGATCCTGATGTTCGTGATCGGCGGCGACGCACCGCGCGCCGAGTTCACCGATCGAGCGATGCAGGAATTGGAGACCGCCGGCGTGTGGCCGTCGCACGCCTAGCATTTTCATGGCGCTCGAAAACTTCATGGCGCAGGAGCTGGCGCTCGCGACCGCCGCGGCGTTCACCGGCGCTGCGATCTACGTCAACGTCGCGGAACAGCCGGCGCGGCTCACTCTCGACAACAAAGCGCTGCTCGCGCAGTGGCAACCAAGCTACGCGCGCGGTTTCGCCATGCAGGCCAGCCTTGCGCTGGCGTCGGCGCTGTTCGGGCTATTGGCGTTTTGGCTCACGCGCGACTGGCGCTGGCTTGCCGGCGCAGCGCTGATCTTCGCCAATTGGCCCTATACGTTGCTGGTGATCCTGCCGGTCAACAAGCGCATCGTGGCGACGCCACTCGAGGCCGCCAATGCCGCGACCCGCGGTCTGATCGAGACCTGGGGCAGGCTTCACGCCGGCCGCAGCGCGCTCGGGGTTGCGGCCACGCTGGTCTATCTGTGGGCGGCGAGCGCGTGACGTCGGGCGATATCCTGTTCGAGCGGCGCGGCGCAGCGGGTCTCGTCACGCTCAATCGGCCGCAGGCGCTCAACGCGGTGTCGCTCGCGATGGTGCGCGCGCTGACGCGGCAGCTCGCGGAATGGGAGACCGACCCCGAGATCGCGCGCGTGATCGTCACCTCGAACGATAGCCGCGCCTTCTCCGCGGGCGGGGATCTGCGCGCACTCTACGATCTCGGGCGCGCCGGACGCCATGAGGAAGCGCTCGGCTATTTTCGCGAGGAATATGCGCTCAACGCCCGCATCAAAGGCTATCGCAAACCCTATGTGTCGCTCATCGACGGCATTGTCATGGGCGGCGGCGTCGGCATTTCGGTCCACGGCTCGCATCGCGTCGCCGGCGACAAGTTCATGTTCGCCATGCCCGAGGTCAGCATCGGCTTCTTTCCCGACGTCGGGGCGACCTTCTTCTTGCCGCGCCTGCCGGCAGCCTTCGGCATCTATTGCGCGCTCACCGGCGAGCGGCTCGATGCCGCGGATGCCGTGGCCGCGGGCGTCGCCACCCACCGGGTCCCCACGGCGCAGTTCCCGGACCTGATCGAGACATTGTGTCGTGCGGTCGCGCTCGATGCGTCGCTTGCCGCCTGCGCGCGGCCGGCCGCTGACGGACCAGTGCTGTCGCGCCGTAAAGCCATCGAGACGCTGTTTACGGGCGAGCGGGTCGAGGATATCCTCACCGCGCTCGACGCCGCCGCAGGCGCTGCGGGCGGAGCCGATGCGGCGTTTGCATCCGCCGCGGCTGCCTTGATCCGCACAAAATCGCCGACGAGTCTCAAGATCGCACTCGCGCAAATGCAGCGCGGTTCGGCGCTCGACTTCGCCGAGTGCATGCGCACCGAATTCCGCATAGTCTCCCGCGTGGTGCGCGGACACGACTTCTACGAAGGGATCAGAGCCGTGATCATCGACAAGGACCAGGCGCCGCGCTGGCAGCCGTCCACGCTCGCAGCGGTGAGCGCGGCCGAGGTGGAACGGCATTTCGCGCCACTCGCAAGCGAACTCGAGCTGCCATGACCGACGCCGAAGGGCCGCAGATCCTCGAGCCGGTTCACGCCGCCGACGGCGAGGCCGACGGCAAGCAATGGTCCTACCGGCTGGTTGTGTTCCTGCGGGTGATGGCCGGCATCTCGCTTTTGAAGGGCCTCTATCATTGGGCGATCATTTGTGGAATCGGGGCGCCGTTTCCCTCCGGGTTCGATTCCTATTCGACGCCATATCAAGTGGCGACGGTGTTCTTTGCGATCATCGATCTCGTGGCGGGAGTGGGACTGTGGCTGGCCGCGCCGTGGGGCGCGGTCGTGTGGCTCACCTCCGTGATCTCGATGGCTGCGGTGGAGCTTTTGTTTCCACAAATCTACGGCGGAAACATCTGGGTCGTCGTCATGGACGTGCTGCTGCTCGGAATGTACCTGGGGTTCTCGCTGATGGCCGCGCGCGAGCAGCCGGGATGACACGACAACCGGGGTGGAGGACGCCATGGCAAAGGTCGGCTTCATCGGACTCGGCAATATGGGGCTGCCGATGGCCCAAAATCTGCTCAAGGCCGATTTCGCAATCACGGGCTTCGATCTCAACGCGCAGGCGACCGAAAAGCTGGCGGCAAGCGGGGGCAGGGGGGCGAATTCGCTTGCCGATGCGTGCAAAGACGCCGAGGTCGTGATCACCATGCTGCCCGCGGGCGAGCAGGTGCGCGAGGTCTATCTCGGCGATGGTGGCGTATTGGCAGCAGTCGCCTTCGGGACGCTGCTAATCGATTCCTCGACCATCGACGTGAAGACGGCGCGCGATGTTGCGCAGGCCGCGCAAGGCCAAGCGTTCGCCATGGTGGATGCCCCGGTCTCGGGCGGCGTTGCCGGCGCGGAGGCGGCGACGCTCACCTTCATGGTCGGCGGCGACGATGACGCCTTCGAGCGCGCGCGGCCGCTCTTGGAAAAGATGGGCAAGACCATCGTCCATGCCGGCGGACCCGGCAACGGTCAAGCGGCGAAGATTTGCAATAACATGATCCTCGGCGCGTCGATGATCGTGGTATCGGAGGCATTCCTGCTGGCGGAAAAGCTCGGCCTCGATGCGCAGAAGCTGTTCGATATTTCCTCGAAATCGTCCGGACAATGTTGGTCGATGACGAGCTACTGCCCGGTGCCGGGCCTGGTGCCGACGTCGCCCGCGAACCGCGACTACAAAGCGGGCTTCACGGCGGCCATGATGCTCAAGGATTTGAAGCTGGCGCAAGCCGCCGCGCGGGCGACGCACGCCACCACTCCGCTCGGCGCCGGCGCTGCCGCGGTCTACGAGCGGTTCGTGGAAAGCGGCGACGGCAGCGTCGATTTTTCCGGCATCATTCGTTACTTGCGCGGAGCGTGAAGGGTAGAGTCGGAACGCTCCCGCCGTGCATGCGCGCTTGCGCGAGCGCAGAGGCACTTCGATATTTCAGCGTAAAGAAAGGGTGAGGGGAGACCTTCCCGAAGTGCGTTATCGTTGAATGAATCTTTGCGGCAGGCGAATGGGCCGAGCGACGCCGCGGGGCTCGAAAAGCGCTTCAATGCGCCGCTCTCAGCGTGAATCGAATGTTACGGCGAAGGCCGCAGCTGTTGCGTCAATCGAACATTCACCGTGGCAAGTAAACCTTATCTTTAGCGTGTTGATTAAAGCGATTTTAGACCCTGCGATGTAGGTTGCACGTCGAGCGAGGGAACAAGTGCCTCGCCGTCACAACAACGACAAGTCACGGGGAAGGTGTCATGTTGAAAGCCGTTGCCAAAGCGATGCAGCCGGTCGATCGCGAAGGAAGCCTCGACCACGTCCGTCCGCACTATCTCGAAACCTTGACGCTGGTCGAGCGGCTGCATCGTCGCCTTCTCGACGTCATCAAGGACGAGTTCGATCGCAGGAGCCGCGCCGATATCAATTCGGTGCAGGCGCTCCTCTTGTACAATATCGGCGAGAAGGATCTCACCGCCGGCGAGTTGCGCACGCGGGGCTATTATCTCGGCTCCAACGTGTCCTACAACCTCAAGAAGCTGGTGGAGATGGGATACCTCGATCATCAACGCTCGCGCATCGACCGCCGTTCGGTGCGCATCAAGCTCACCGACAAAGGGCGCGAGGTGCGTGACGTCGTCGATATGCTTTACCAGAAGCACGTGGCCTGCGTGGCCCAGGTCGGCGGGATCGGTTGCGAGGAATTCGCGGCGCTCAACAGGTCGCTGCAGCGCCTCGAGCGGTTCTGGACCGATCAGATCCTCTATCGGTTGTGATCGTCCGTTTCGGTTGTCGGCCCCTTGCCCCGGCATTGCCGGGGCATTTTTTTCGCCGCTCTACCCGAGGCCAATAGCGCACAAGCCCCGGCGGGCCTTGAGCCCAGCCTCCGGCGGCGGGTCAAGAAGGCCGAGTGCATCGTCATATCCTCCCGGGCGACCCCTAGATGTGGGCAAATAGCTCGCGGCAGTGCCCATAGCTTGGCGCTCCAGACCGGGTATGCTATCGGCCCCGCGAACCTCCAGGCGCGGAGGATGAGCCTACAACAGCAGTGCGACATCCCATGACCGATCCGTCTCGAGCCCACGCCGATGTCGCGAATTTGTTCACGGCCTCGCTCGCGCAGGCCGATCCCGAAGTGGCCGACGTGATCCAGCGCGAGCTCTCGCGCCAGCGCGACGAGATCGAGCTCATTGCCTCGGAAAACATCGTCAGCAAGGCGGTCCTGGAAGCGCAGGGGTCGGTCCTGACCAACAAATATGCGGAGGGACTGCCAGGGCGGCGCTATTACGGCGGCTGCCAACATGTCGACGTCGTTGAAAACCTTGCGATTGAACGCCTTACGAGGCTTTTCGGATGTAAGTTCGCAAACGTTCAGCCGCACTCGGGCGCGTCTGCCAATGCCGCCGCCTTCATGGCCCTGATGGCGCCGGGCGACACGTTCCTGGGCCTCAACCTTGCCGCCGGCGGCCACCTGACCCATGGCTCTCCCGTGAACATGTCGGGGCGCTGGTTCAAGCCCGTACCCTACGGCGTGCGCCGCGATGACCACCGGATCGACTTCGAGGAGGTGGCAAAGCTCGCGCGCGAGCACCGCCCAAAGGTCATCATCGCCGGCGGATCGGCCTATCCCCGGTTCATCGATTTCCGCCGCTTTCGCGAAATTGCCGATGAGGTCGGCGCCAAACTCCTCGTCGACATGGCCCATTTCGCCGGCCTCGTCGCCGGCGGAGCACATCCCAGTCCGTTTCCGCATGCCCATGTCGTCACCTCGACCGCGCATAAGACCCTGCGCGGGCCGCGCTCGGGCTTCGTTCTCACCAACGACGAGGGCTTGGCGAAGAAGCTCAACGCGGCGGTCTTCCCCGGCCTGCAAGGTGGGCCGCTGATGCACGTGGTCGCCGCCAAGGCCGTCGCGTTCGGCGAGGCGCTGCGCCCCGCCTTCAAGCTTTACGCCCGCAACGTGGTCGCGAATGCCAAGGCGCTGGCTGAAACCCTCAAATCGAAGGGCCTCGACATCGTCTCCGGCGGCACCGACACCCACCTCATCCTGGTCGACCTGCGGCCCAAGCGCTTGACCGGCAAGGTCGCGGAACTGGCGCTCGGCCGCGCGCGCATCACCTGCAACAAGAACGGCGTCCCGTTCGACCCGGAAAAGCCGGCGGTGACCTCGGGGATACGCCTGGGCACGCCCGCCGGCACCACCCGCGGCTTCGGCATTGCCGAGTTCCAAGAAGTCGGCGAGTTGATCGTCGAGCTGCTCGACGTCCTCTCGCAGAAGGGCGTCGAGGAGGACTCGCTCACCGAAGCCGCCGTGCGCGAGAAGGTCAGGAAGCTCGTCAGTCGATTTCCGATTTACAACGGATGAAACACTCCGATGTCATCGTCCGCGAAAGCGGACGATCCAGTACACACAGGACGCGAGGTGCGCACGGGCGCGGGGGACCGTGGCCCTTGTGATTACTGGATGCCCGCTTTCGCGGGCATGACGATCGGGCGGGGGAGCGAACGAACGCGGTAAGGGAAGATATCCATGCGCTGTCCGAATTGCGGCAGCCTCGATACGCAAGTCAAGGATTCGCGGCCGACCGAGGATTCCTCCGTCATCCGCCGCCGCCGCGTGTGTCTCAGCTGCAATTTCCGCTTCACCACATTCGAGCGGGTGCAGCTGCGCGAGCTTGTGGTCATCAAGCGCAATGGGCGCCGCGTGCCGTTCGACCGAGACAAGTTGCTGCGCTCGGTGCAGATCGCGTTGCGCAAGCGTCCGGTCGAGCCGGAGCGCATCGATCAGGCCGTGTCCAAGATCGTGCGTGAGCTCGAGAGCCAGGGCGAGAGCGAAGTCTCCTCCGAGGCGGTGGGCGAGATGGTGATGGAGGCGCTGCGGGAGCTCGACGACGTCGCTTATGTGCGCTTCGCCTCGGTCTACCGCAATTTCCGCGAGGCCAAGGACTTCGAGACCGTGCTCGACGAATTGTCGGAGGAGGGCAAGCCGGGCGCGGCGGTGAGGAAGTGACGGCAACGCCGCTGAAGGCATTGAATGACGCCGGCCATGACTAGCGCGCAAGACGCCCGCTTCATGGCGCTCGGGCTCGCGCTGGGTCGGCGCGGGCTCGGGCGCACCTGGCCCAATCCCGCCGTCGGTGCAATTGTCGCGAAGGACGGTATGATTGTCGGCCGTGGCTGGACTCAGCCCGGTGGCCGGCCCCACGCCGAGACCGAGGCGCTCCGCCGCGCTGGCGCCGCCGCGCGCGGGGCGACGCTCTACGTCACGCTCGAGCCATGCTCCCATCACGGCAAGACGCCACCCTGTGCCGACGCCATCGTTGCCGCCGGCATCGCGCGCGTCGTCTCGGCGCTGGTCGATCCCAATCCGGAGATCGCCGGCGCCGGGCATTGGCGTTTGGCCGAAGCTGGCGTCGTGGTCGAGGTCGGCGTCGGCGCCGAGGAGGCGCGGCGGGCGCACGCCGGGCACATCCGGCGGGTCCAAGACGGCCGCCCGCACGTGATGCTGAAACTCGCGGTGTCGGCCGACGGCAAGGTCGCCCGGTCCGGCCGCCGCCCCGCGGCGATTACCGGCGAGGCAGGGCGCGCGTGTGCGCATCTGTTGCGCTCGCAGAGCGATGCCGTAGTCACCGGCATCGGCACCGTAGTTGCGGATGATCCATTGTTGACCTCCCGCCTGCCGGGCATGCATTCGCCGGTGCGTGTCGTTCTCGACGCGACGCTCCGGCTGCCGCTCGCGAGCAAGCTCGTTGCGACCGCGCGGCAGGTGCCGCTCTGGGTCATGACCAGCGACGCCGCGCCGCGGGCGCGCGAACAGGCGCTGGCCGCACAAGGCGTCGATATCGTCCGTGTGCCGGGAGCCGACGGCAAGCTCGACCTTGCTGCCGTGCTCAAGCTTTTGGCCCAACGCGGCATCACCCGGCTGATGGTTGAAAGCGGACCCATTCTCGCCGCCGCCTTCCTGCGCGCCGACCTGGTCGACGAGGCGACGCTGTTTCGCTCGCCGGCGAGCATCGGGCCGGACGGAATCGATGCCCTCGACGGACTGCCGCTTTCCGCATTAACTCAGTCGCCGCGGCTCAACGCCATCGACCGCGAAACCGTCGGGGCGGACACGGTCGAGAGATTCGAGCGGGCGTGAGATGTTTACCGGCATCGTGACCGACGTTGGCGAGGTGGTTGCGGTCGAGCCGCGCGCGCAGGGGCTCGTCCGTCTCCAGATCGCCTGCGGCTATGACGCGGACACCATCGCCGTCGGCGCCTCGATTGCCTGCAGCGGCGTGTGCCTGACCGTGGTCGCGCATGGCAAGGAAGGCGCCCGCGCCTGGTTCGCCGTCGACGCCGCCGCCGAGACGCTGCGGGTGACCACGGCAGGCCGCTGGCACAAAGGCACGCGCGTCAATCTCGAGCGCCCGCTCAAGCTCGGCGATGAGCTCGGCGGGCACGTCGTCGCCGGCCATGCCGACGGCCTTGCTAACGTGATTACGCGCGAGGATTTGACCGACATGGCGCGGTTTACGTTTCGCTCGCCAGCGCAGCTTTCCCGTTTCATCGCAACGAAGGGGTCGGTCGCGCTCGACGGGGTATCGCTGACCGTCAACGAGGTTGCGGGCGACACCTTCGCGGTGCTGATCATTCCGCATACGCTCAAGGTCACGACGCTCGGCCGGCTCGCTGCCGGCGACGCGGTCAATCTCGAGGTCGACCTGATGGCCCGCTACGTGGCGCGGCTGATGGAGCGCTCGTAGGCGGGCCGGCGCCGCTCCCTTGCTTCCGACCCGATCCGCTTGCTACGACCACCCCGCCACCGGAGATTGGGTCATGGCCGAGCCGCGCCGCTCCGCCGCCGCCGACGCGCCCGACCGCGACTCGAGCGATCTTGAGGGCGCGCGCATCCTTGTGGTCGAGGCGCGCTTCTACGAGGACATCGCCGACGCCTTGCTCGCGGGCGCCACACGCGCGCTGCAAGAAGCGGGCGCGACCTTCGAGCGCGTCAGCGTTCCGGGCTCGCTCGAAGTGGCGCCCGCCATCGCGATTGCGCTCGATGCCGCCGAGCGCTCGGGTCGGCCTTACGAGGGCGCGGTCGCGCTCGGCTGCGTCATTCGCGGCGAGACGCTGCATTTCGAGATCGTGTCGCAGGAATCGGCACGAGCGCTGCTCGAGCTTTCGCTCGCGCGCCGCCTGCCGATCGGCAATGGCATCCTCACCGTCGACACCGACGCCCAGGCGTGGACGCGCGCGCGCCCGGAGGAGGCAGACAAAGGCGGCGACGCCGCGCGCGCGGCACTTTCGCTCGTGCGGCTCAAGCGCCGTCTGGCTGCGGGTTGACCCATGGTCCGCACCGGCACGCCAAAGGACGAACGCAAAGCCAATCGCCGCGGCGCGGCCCGGCTGGCGGCGGTGCAGGCGCTCTACCAGATGGACATCGCGGGCACCGGCTTGAACGACATTCTCGCCGAATTCGAGAGCCATTGGATCGGCCGCGAGGTCGAGGGCGCACAATATCTGCCGGCCGAGGCGGCCTTCTTCCGCGACGTGGTCTCCGGCGTGGTGCGCGAGCAGCGCAGCCTCGATCCGCTGGTCGACAAGGTGCTGGCGCAGGGCTGGCCGCTCAAGCGCATCGAAGCAATCTTGCGCGCGGTGCTGCGCGCGGGCGCCTATGAGCTTGGTCATCGCAGCGACGTGCCGGCGCGTGTCGTCGTCTCCGAATACGTCGACGTCGCCAATGCCTTCGTCGACAAGGATGAGACCGGGATGGTCAACGCCGTTCTCGACCAGATCGCACGGCAGTCTCGCGCCGGCGAGTTCGCGCCGCTCACGCCCTGAGGCGTTGGTGCTTCATCACTCGAGCGCAGAGCCGGGCCGATTGAACTCTTTCCAATCAGGGCATTGCGAACGGCAGGGCGCTGGGGCTGCGAAAATTCGATGACGAATTCCAGGCGATCTCGTCGACTTCGAGATGGTATTCGGGCACGCGTTCGAGAAAACGCTTCATGGCGATCGCGGTGACGAGCCGCGCCATTTGGCTGCCGAGGCAGAAATGCTTGCCGGCGCCAAAGCCGAGATGGCCCTGCGGCCGGCGGGCGATGTCGTAAACGTCCGGATTGGGAAATTTCCGCCAATCGCGGTTGCCGGAGCCGAATGCAAGCGCCACTTTGTCGCCGTCGCGCATTCTTTGGCCGTGCAGCTCGGTCGCGCGCATGACCGTGCGCTTGAAACGCTGCGCCGAGGTGTTGAAGCGCAGCGACTCCTCGATCGCCGGTTCGATCAGCTCGGGGTTCGCGACGATGCGGCGGCGTGCATCGGGATGATCGTGCAGATTGAGCGCGAGCATGCTCATGAAGCTCGAGAGCGATTCCACTCCCGCCATGACGAAGGTCGCCGTCGTGAGCACGACCTCGCGTTCGCTTAATCGGTCGCCGTCGATTTCGGCTTCGGCGAGATGGGTGATGAGGTCGTCGGTCGCGTTCGCGCGCCGCACGGCCACCTCGGCGGTGAGGAAGTCGCTGAGCTCCTTGAAGGCGGCGATGTGCTCCGGGTTGCGGCCTTTCACGGACTTGTCGGTGGAGACCGGGAGAATGACCTTGCGCCTGATCTCGGCATGATCGCGCTCCGGCAGGCCCATGGTGCGAAACAGCACGCCGACCGTGATTTGGCTGGAAAAATCGTTGATGAACTCGAACGCTCGTCTCTCGCATATGCGCTCGAGGGCGCGGTCTGCGATATCGAGGGTGGGTGCAATGAATTGCTCGATGTTCTTGCGCGCGAACGCGGCTTGGCTCAGCGCCCGTAGCCGATCGTGGCGGGGCGGATCGGTGGTCCCCAAGGTCGCGCCCGCGCGGCCGGGAAGCTCGTCGATCATGTTGCCTTGCGAGGAGGAGAACGTTTCCCAATCGCGCGTCGCCTGCACGATGTCGTCGTAGCGGGAGAGGATCCACAGCTTGCCGCTCTCGCTCCAGTAGCAGGGATATTGCTCGCGCAGGATTTCGTAGTACGGAAAGGGATTGGCATCGATTTCCGGCGAATAGAGATCGAATGCTTCCATCATGCGGCTCGGTAAATCTCGCTTAGTTTTGGATTTGGCCGAGGCTATCATGGCAGGTGAGACCCGTCATTTGATCGATGATTTGAGCGGCCCATCGCGATGAGCACAGACGGCGCGGCGCAGTCCGGTGAGGAGCGGCTGATCGCGCGCTATTTCGCCCCGCTCGCCAAACATCCCGGCGCCTTGGGGCTTACCGACGACGCCGCGGCGATCACGCCGCCCGCGGGTTGCGATCTCGTGCTCAAGGCCGACGGGATCGTCGCAGGCGTGCATTTCTTTCGCGATGATCCGCCCGACATGGTCGCGAAAAAGGCGCTGCGGGTGAATCTTTCCGACCTCGCGGCAAAGGGTGCAACGCCGCTCGGGTTTCTGCTCACCTTGGCGCTGCCCGAGGAGGTCGGCGACGCCTGGCTTGCGCCGTTCGCGCGCGGGCTCGGCGCGGATGTGCAAGCCTTCGGCTGCCCGCTGTTGGGCGGCGACACCGACCGCACCGGCGGACCGATCACGATTTCCATCGCAGTTATCGGCGCGGTGCCGCAGGGCCGGATGGTGCGTCGCGCCGGCGCCCGAGCGGGCGACCGCGTGGTGGTCACCGGCACGATCGGCGACGCCGCACTCGGCTTGCGGTTGCGACGCGATACCTCCGCTGCCCGGCACTGGGCACTTACCCCCGAGCAGCGCAACCACCTCGAAGCCCGCTATCTCGTGCCGGAGCCGCGCACCGCCCTTGCCGAAATTCTCCGCGCGCACGCTTCGGCGGCCATGGACGTCTCCGACGGCCTCGCGGGCGATCTCGCCAAGCTCTGCCGTGCCTCCAGTGTTGCCGCCGAAATCGCGGTAGCGCGCATTCCGCTCTCCGACGGCGCGCGCGCCGCGCTCGCCGAGGAGCCCGCGCTGATCGAAACGATCCTTACCGGCGGTGACGACTATGAAGTCGTGGCATGCGTGTCGGCCGGCGAGGTCGAGACATTGCGCCGGCAAGCGTCGGCAGCCGGCGTCGCGGTCACCGAGATCGGCGCGGTCGCGGCAGGGCAGGGGACGGCGCGCTTTCTCGCTCCCGACGGTCAGCCGCTCGCATTTCGGCAAGCCTCGTTCAGCCATTTCTGAGCGTCCAGGGCTGGCCGCGGACGCGATCGTCCCTTCGGCCTTGGCAGCGCAGCGGTTGGCGGGCGAGACAGAGGTCGCGCGCCTCGTTGCGTTGCTATAATGGCAAGGGAAAGCCTAGGGCACCTCATGCACGACACGACTGCTTTGGTCCGGTCCGCGGCGAACGATTACACGCCCGCCGACAACCCGCGCTTCGTCAAGCTGCATCGTCGCTTTCCAACCGTGGCTTATCTACGCCGCCATGCCCGCCGCCACGTGCCTAGCTTCGCCTTTGAGTACATGGATGGCGGCGCTGGTGCCGACGGTGGCATCGCCCGTAACTGGAGCGCGTTCGATGCGGTCGAACTCGTGCCGCGTTACGGCGTCACCACGGCCTTGCCGCCGGTCGGCATCGAATTGTTCGGCAGGCACTATTCCGCGCCGGTCGGCGTCGCGCCCATGGGAGGTCCCTCCATCGTCTGGCCGGGCGCCGACCAGTATCTCGCCGCTGCGGCGCAGCGCGCGCGTGTGCCCTATACGCTCGGGCTGGTCGGCGGCATGACGGTCGAGCGCGCAGCCGAGATCGCACCGGACGTGCTGTGGTTCCAACTCTATCGCTGCTCCCGCAACGAGCACGCCATCGGCTTCGATCTTGTCCGCCGCGCCGAGGCCGCGGGTGTGCATGTCCTGGTTCTCACCGCCGATGTGCCGGTGCGCACCACGCGCCCGCGCGAGGTTGCGGCCGGCATCACCTCGCCGTTCCGGCCGGATCTGCGCATGCTCGCCGGTATTCTGACCTCGCCCGGCTATCTCAGATCGCTGTGGAAACACGGGCAACCGCGCTTCGGCAATCTCAAGCCCTACACCGCCGACACCGCAAACGTGGATGAGGTCGCAGCCTTCGTGCGACGTGAAATGGGCGGCGCCTTCACGTGGGATGAGGTCGCCCGCTATCGCGATCGCTGGAAGGCTCCGTTGGTGATCAAGGGCGTCCTTCACCCGGCCGACGCGGAAAGATGCGTGTCGCTCGGAGTCGACGGCATCGTGGTGTCGAACCACGGCGGACGCCAGGTCGAAGCTCTGCCCGCGCCCATCGACGTGCTTCCGGCCATTGCTCGGGCCGTCGGCGGCCGGGTGACCCTGATGCTGGACAGCGGCGTGCGCTCGGGGCTCGACGTGGTGCGGGCAGTCACCCTCGGAGCCGATGCTGCGTTTGCCGGCAAGGCCTTTCTGTGGGGTCTCGGCGCGCTCGGCGCGGAAGGTCCACTCCACGTCATCGATCTCATGATCGACGAGATGAAATCGGCGTTCGGCCAGATCGGCGCGACGCGGCCAAAGCAAGCACGCGCGGCCGTGATCCGCCATCCAGGTGCGCTGCACTTCTGATCCGTGTTCGGCGCGGTGGCTTGTTCTCGTGTCCGCGGCTAACAAAACGACCGGAGCGCGCTTTTTGACGATGCCGCAGTTTCGGGACATATTGAACCAGAGCTGTGCGTGGGCGTTGAAAGAACAGAGGCCCGCGTGTAAACCCGCAAAAAGGCCAGGCATGAGCGGCAATTGGCGTCAACAGCCCTGGCGCGCTCGACGCGTCGCATTTCCGAAACTGGCAATCGTTGCCATCATTGCCGGGGCTGCCCTCGCGTCTGCTTGCAGCCAGCCCTCCGATTCGCAGCAGACCGCGACGCAGCAGCAGGGGGCGGCCGATGAGCAGGCGCGCAAGGAGGCCGACGAGAAGGCCTGGGCGGACGCCGAGAAGACCGGCACCGTCGCAGCCTATACGGCGTATCTGCAGAACTTCGGCTCCGGCGCGCACGTGTCGGAGGCAAGTCAGCGCATCGTCGCGCTCAACGAATCGGCCCGCAAGGCGGCGGATGAGAAAGCCTGGGCCGACGCCGAGAAGGCCGGCACCGCTGCGGCCTATACGGCTTATATACAAAGTTTCGGCGGCGGCGCGCACGTGGCCGAGGCGCGCCAGCGTGTTGGCGAGGTAAGTCGCAAAGAGGCGGACGACAAGGCTTGGGCAGACGCGGTGCGCGCCGGTACCGCAGCGGCACTCACCGCATATACGCAGAACTTCAGTTCGGGCGCGCACGTGGCCGAGGCGCGCCAGCGTCTTGCTACGCTCGATGAGCAGGCACGCAAGGACGCCGATGACAAGGCCTGGGCCGACGCCGACAAGGCCGGCACTGCCGCGGCGTTCAACGGCTATATCCAGAAGTTCGGTTCGGGCGC
>JAFAHL010000617.1 GCA_019237215.1 Hyphomicrobiales bacterium
GGCGATCCGGCGCAAGTGCTCGCCTACGATCAATTCCTCGACGCCAACAAGGATCACTGGCTCGCGCGCGAGATCAGGGGTCTTTGGAAGCGCGTGCTCAAGCGCATCGATCTCACCTCGCGCTCGCTCGTCGCTCTGGTCGAGCCCGGCTCGTGCTTTGCCGGCACGCTGGCCGAGCTCGTGTTCGCGAGCGACCGCTCCTACATGCTGATCGGGAAACGCGACGGCGACAACAAGCCGCCGGCGACGCTGGCGCTCGCCGCGGTCAATTTCGGCGCTTATCCGATGTCGAACGGGCTTTCGCGGCTTGCGAGCCGTTTCCTGGCCGATCCGACCGACCTCGATCGGGCGAAGGCCGTGGCGGGCGAGACGTTCGATGCCGAAGCGGCGGAGCGGCTCGGTCTCGTCACCTTCGCGCTCGACGACATCGACTGGGAGGACGAGATCCGCGTGTTTCTGGAGGAGCGCGCAAGCTTTTCCGCCGACGGCCTGACCGGGCTGGAAGCCAATTTGCGCTTCGGCGGCCCGGAGACCATGGAATCGAAAATCTTCGCCCGCCTCACGGCGTGGCAGAACTGGATTTTCCAGCGCCCCAACGCCGTCGGCGAGGAGGGCGCGCTCAAGCGCTACGGCACCGGCCAAAAGCCGGCGTTCGACACGCGCAGGGTATGAGAGTGGAGATGCGAACAGCGAATAGCAAATAACAAGAGCAATTGGCGAGGGATGAAGGCGCAGCCGATGGCTGTTCGCCCATTCGCCGCTCGCAACTCGCTATTCGCCATTACAGGAGCAAGCCATGAGCGATATCGTCAACGTCGATTACTCGACCAAGATCCCGAACAACGTCAATCTCACCGAGGACCGGCAGGTGCTGCGCGCGCTCGAGGGCTGGCATCCCGGCTATATCGACTGGTGGAAGACCATGGGGCCGAACGGCTTCCAGGAGGCGCTGGTTTATCTGCGCACCGCGGTATCGGTCGATCCCAAGGGCTGGGCCAAGTTCGATTACGTGAAGATGCCGGAGTACCGCTGGGGCATCCTGTTGGCGCCGCACGAGGAGGGTCGCACGATTCCGTTCGGCCAGCATTACGGCAAGCCCGCTTGGCAGGAGGTGCCGGGCGAATACCGCGCCATGCTGCGCCGCCTCGTCGTCATCCAGGGCGACACCGAGCCCGCCTCGGTCGAGCAGCAGCGCCACCTCGGCAAGACCGCGCCCTCGCTCTACGACATGCGCAACGTGTTTCAGGTCAATGTCGAGGAGGGCCGGCATCTCTGGGCCATGGTCTATATCCTGCAGAAATATTTCGGCCGCGACGGCCGTGAGGAAGCCGAGCAGCTGCTGCAGCGCCGCTCCGGCGACCCCGACAAGCCGCGCATGCTCGGCGCCTTCAACGAGGCGACGCCGGACTGGCTCTCCTTCCACATGTTCACCTTCTTCACCGATCGCGACGGCAAGATGCAGCTCGAGAGCCTGGCGCAGTCCGGCTTCGACCCGCTCTCGCGCACCTGTCGCTTCATGCTCACCGAGGAAGCGCACCACATGTTCGTCGGCGAGACCGGCATCGGCCGCACGATTCAGCGCACCTGCGAGGCGATGAAGGCGGCCGGCATCGAGGATCCGAGCGATGTCGACAAGGTCCGCGACCTCGGCGTCATCGATCTCCCCACCATGCAGAAGAAGCTCAACCTGCACTATTCGCTGTCGCTCGATTTGTTCGGCTCGGAGGTGTCGACCAACGCGGCGAACGCCTTCAACGCCAGCCTCAAGGGCCGTTTCCAGGAGACCAAGATCGAGGATGACCACAAGCTCGAGAACTCGACCTATCCGGTGCTCAAGTTCGTCGACGGCGAGATCAAGCGCGTGGACGAGCCCGCGCTCACCGCGATCAACATGCGGCTGCGCGACGACTACACCGCCGACTGCCAGCGCGGTCTCGATCGCTGGAACAAGATCATCGACCGGGTCGGGGTGAGCTTCCAATTCCAACTGCCGCACGTGGCGTTCCACCGGCAGATCGGAGAGTTCAAGGACGTCAAGGCGTCGCCGACCGGGGAGCTGGTCGACGCGGCAACGTGGGACAAGCAGAAGGACGAGTGGCTGCCGTCGAAGGATGATGGCGACTTCATCCAGAGCCTGATGCGCCAGGTCGTCGAGCCCGGCAAGTTCGCGAGCTGGATCGCGCCGCCGCGTGTCGGTATCGACAACAAGCCGGGTGATTTCGAATACGTGAAGCTCGCGGCTTGACGCCTGCTTACTCCGCGGCCTCGCCTCGCACCACGCCATCCCACCACGGGCAGACGCCGGGTGCGAGCTTGTAATTGCCCTCGATCACGTTCACCGGCTTGCGCAGGCCGCTCGCTGCGGCCTCGACGCGGATCGCGCGTGCCTCAACGCGCTTTTCCGGCGTCATCCACAGACGGTCGTGGCCCCACATGCTCGGCCCCCAGGTGACCTCTTCCGGCCGCCAGCGCTCGACGTCGATCACGCGTCCGCCCCAACCGTACTCCACCATGAATCCCGACGGTGAGTTTGAATAGAACGAAGTGACCTCGTCGTTGATGTGTCGGCCGAGCGTGACGCCGATGCGACCTTCGTCGCGGAGCGCCAGGTCGTAGCATTGCCCGACGTCGTCGAGGCTGTAGAGCTCCACCATCAAATGGTGGGTGGCGCTGCGGCCGGTCTCGATGAAGGCGATCGAATGGTGGCGCGGATTGGCGTGGAAGAAATAGGCGTTGAACGGCCGCACCATGTAGTCGGAGAGGCGGAACCCGAGCACGTCGCGATAGAACGGCACGGCGTCGTTGATGTTCTTGACGTGCAGCACGGCATGACCCATGCCGAGCGGCCCAGTGCGGAAGCCCGAGATCGAGCGGCCGGGCTTGAACGGCGCGCTCGCGGTCTCGGCGCCGTGGAATATTTCGAGCCGATTGCCGAGCGGATCGGCGAGCACGACGAGATCCTTGACGCGGCGTTCATCCGCGAGCGCGCGCGAGCCGCGGACAACCTCGACCCCGGCCCGCTCCAGTCTCGCGGCAAAATCATCGAGCGCGGCGGCGTCGGCCACCTCCCAGCCGAAGAAAGCGACTCCCTCGCCGCCGTCTTCGCTGACGACCAGGCGCTGCTTGCGGTCGTCCATCCGCAGCGCCAGACTCTTGCCGCTGCGCTCGACGAGCTGCATCCCGAGGAATTGGGTGCCGAAGCTCGTCCAGTCCTCGAGGGATTTTGCACGAATGCCGACATAGCCGAGACCTTGAATATCCATGGGGCGGCCTGCGTGAGCTCAATCCTGCGCGGGAATATGGGCTTCCTTGACGATCTTGGCAAATTTCGCGAGGTCGGCCTTGAACCGCTGCTCGAACGCGTCGGGCGTGCTGGCGACGCGAGCGCGAGGCACAGCCGTTTCATCGCAGAGCCTCCCCGCGCGGCGTTCGGGCCAGGTTTGTCCACGCAGCTCAGCCTCGCCGATCCGCGCGCTTGCGTTCACCCGGTTTGCGATCGCGAGGGCGGGGACGCCTTCGCTGCATTCACTCCGCCGCCGCCCGCGCCGGGCTCGCATCCGCCGAAACGAGATAATCGATCGCGGCTTGCACGCCACCCTTCTTGTGCGGGATGCCCGCAAGCGCCAGCGCCATCTCGGTGATCGCCAGCGCGCCCGTGAGCATGCCCTCGTTCACGTCGCCGAGATGGCCGATGCGGAAGTACTTGCCGGCGTAGCGGCCGAAGCTCGATCCGTAGGAAATGTTGAAGGTGTCGAGCGCGAAGTTGCGGAATGCGTCGGCGTCGTGGCCTTCGGGCAGCAGCACCGCCGTGACCGTCGGCGAATAGTACTTCCCGTCGCGGCACATGATCTCGAGCCCCCAGGCGCGCACCGCCCGGCGTGTCGCCTCGGCGAGGCGGTGATGGCGCGCGAACACGTTGTCGAGCCCTTCCTCGTGCAACATGGCAATGCTTTCGGCGAGCCCGTGCAGCATCTGCGTCGCCGGCGTGTAAGGAAAGAAGCCGATCTTGTTCATGGCGAGCATGTCGTCCCATGCCCAGAACGACTTCGTCAGCCGCGAATTCTTGGCCGCCGCGAACGCCTTGTCGCTCACCGCGTTGAACGACATGCCGGGCGGCAGCATCAGCCCCTTCTGCGCGCCGCCGACGGTGACGTCGACCCTCCATTCATCGTGGCGATAGTCGGTCGAGGCGAGCGAGGAGATGGTGTCCACGAACAACAGCGCGGGATGTCCGGTATTATCGATCGCCTTGCGAATCTCCGCGATCGGCGACAGGCAGCCGGTCGAGGTCTCGTTGTGCAGCACGCAGACCGCCTTGATCTCCTTGTTCTTATCCTGGCGCAGGCTGTTCTCGATCGCAGCCGGCTCGGCGCCGATGCGCCAATCGGTTGTGATGAATTCGGGGCGCAGTCCGAGTTTCTCCGCCATGGTCTTCCATAGCGTCGCAAACTGGCCGGTCTCGACCATCAGCACGCGGTCGCCGGGCGAGAGCGTGTTGACCAGCGCCGCCTCCCACGCGCCGGTGCCGGTGGCGGTGTAGATGATCACCGGGTTGGCGGTCTTGAAGATGGTCTTGATGCCTTCGAGACACCGTTTGGCGAGCTTGGCGAATTCCGGCCCGCGGTGGTCGATGATCGGCGTGTCCATCGCCCGCAGCACGCGGTCGGGCAGCGGCGTCGGCCCCGGAATGTGCAGGAAGTGGCGGCCCACGGGGCGCGAGGAATTCTTCGACATCGGTTAAGTTCCTTGCAGGCGCGTCCTTACAAGCGTCAATCGACGACGGCCCGGTGCGGGCCGTGCTTGCCGCCATCAAGGACGAATGCGAGAGTCAGTCAAGCCTCTTGCGACGCGGGAGC
Source organism: Hyphomicrobiales bacterium (assembly GCA_019237215.1). Taxonomy (GTDB): domain Bacteria; phylum Pseudomonadota; class Alphaproteobacteria; order Rhizobiales; family Xanthobacteraceae; genus VAZQ01. The sequence continues at coordinate 4,857 of JAFAHL010000617.1, forward strand.
TGATCTTCCGAGCGTCAGAGGGTGGAGTGGAATGGCCCAAACGGTCGTACCGGGGCTCGAGCGGCGGCTCAAGGCGCATCTCCTGGGCGAGGTGCAGTTCGACGCGTTCACGCGCGGGCGCTACGCCACCGACGCCTCGCACTACCAGATCATGCCGCTCGGCGTCGTCGCCCCGCG
>JAFAHL010000314.1 GCA_019237215.1 Hyphomicrobiales bacterium
ATGAGCTCGAGCGGCGGATTGGCGAGCGAGAGCACTTGCTGCAGCCCCTCGAACGCGTCGAGGAGCGCGAGCCGGGCATCGACGTCCCACAGCGTCTTGATCCTGGGAAACGCGGTCAGCACCACGTGGCCGGGAATGAGCGTGCCGAGGCGGTCGAGATAGGCCTTCGGCATGAAATGGTTGAAGATGTCGATCATCATCACGCGGTCCGTAGTCGCTGCGACGAACGGCGCCACATCGTCCCCTCCCCCGCAAGCGGGGGAGGGACAGGGAGGGGGCACGCAATATGATAAAGCATGTCACCCCCTCCCCACCCCTCCCCCGCAAGCGGGGGAGGGAGCAGACTGAGATTGCCGCCCAACTGATTCCATTTCACCGACCGCTTTCGCGCGGACAAGCAGGAGTTTTCGAAAGAAGAGCCATGATGATTTATCCGTGCATCGTCAGTCCGCCCGAGACGCTAATCGTCTGGCCTGTGATGTACGCGGCGTCATCGGACAGCAAGAAGGCGATGAGCCCGGGGTAATCCTCCGGCACGCCGAGCCGCCGCATCGGGATGGCCCGCTTGAGCCCTTCGGCGATGCGGGCGCCGTCGGCGCCTTCGAGAAAGCTGCGGAGAATGGCGGTGTCGGTCGGGCCAGGGCAGATCGTATTGAGGATCACGCCCTTGCCGACGAGTTCGCGTGCGAGCGTCTTGGTCAGCGCGATGATTCCGCCCTTGCAGGCGGAGTAGACCGCCTCCCCCGAGGAGCCGACGCGTCCGGCGTCGGAGGCCACGTTGACCACGCGTCCAAAGCCGCGCGCGGCCATGCCGCGCAGCACGACGTGGCTCACGTTCAGCGGTCCGTAGAGATTGATGGCGACGACCTTGCGCCAGAAGTCGGGCGCGGTGTCGAGGAAATTCACGGCGCGATCCCATCCGGCGTTGTTGACGAGGAACGAAACCGCCCCGAACGACGCCTCGAAGCTCTCGACCGCGCGCGACACCGCGTCGTAGTCGGCAATGTCGACGTCGTAGAATTTTGCCCGCCGGCCGCGCGCCTCGATCTCGCCGGCGACGTCCTCGCCCGCCGCGACGTCCATATCCAAGATGCCGACCGCACAGCCCTCCTCCGCCAGACGGCGGGCGGTCGCCGCGCCGATGCCGTTGGCGCCACCCGTCACCAGCACGGTGCGATCCTTCAATCCACGCATCTGCGCTCCGCTCACGCCGTTTGCGGCGAGCCTTGATCGACCGAGCCGCCGGCCAGCATTCGGGTGGCTTCGTAAGTCATCACCACCTCGTCCTTTTGGTTCTTCACGTCGATCCTGGAGACGACGATGCCGCGATTGCCCTTCGAAGTCGGGCGTACGGAGGTGATCTCGATTTCGCCGTGCACCGTGTCGCCGACGCGAACCGGGGCCAGCACCTGCTTGTTGAGCTCGAGCATGGCGAGCCCCGTGCCTTGAATCATGCTTTGGCAGAGCAGGCCCTCGATCAGGCTATAGGTCAATGCGGCCGGCACGAACTGGCCCTGGATCGCCCCTTTCTCCGCGGCGAATGTGCGGTCGATGAAAATGGTCTCCAGCATTCCGGTCACGCCGGTGAAAAGCACGAGGTCGGTCTCGGTGACGGTGCGATTGAGCGTGCGAAAGCGCTGTCCGGGCGACAGCTGCTCCCAGGTGAATCCGAGGCCGAGCGTCTGCATGCAAGTCTCTCCAAACCAAGTCCGCGACAGCAAATTACGCGCGTCCATAGCCCGTCGAAGACGGGCGTGAACGCCCTCAAGGACGCGCTATGCGTCGCGGGGACCCCGTTGCGGGGACCCAGTTTCGTATGATGATAGACTAGATTCCCAGCATAAGCGCATTTACGCGCGTCCATAGTCCGTCCTAAAGGGCGTTTACGCCCGTCTTCGCGGGCTATGGACGGACGTGAACGCCCTTAAGGACGCGCTATGCGCGGGAATGAACGGTGGATAGAGATGACGACATCGCCTCGGATCGACCTTAACCGGCTGCTCCGTCGGCTCGATGCATTCAACCGCATCGGAGCCTTGCCGGGCGGGGGCAATTGCCGGCTCGCGCTCAGCGACGAAGACCGCGCTGGCCGCGATTTGCTCGTGCGATGGATGCACGACCTCGGCCTCACGGTGACG
>JAFAHL010000510.1 GCA_019237215.1 Hyphomicrobiales bacterium
CATGTTGCTCACCGCACAAGAGACTCGCGCTCATGGGTTCCTATTCACGCAGATCACGGACACGTGTTGAATGATGACGATGCGTTGAACGTTCTTCGCACTCTCAAATTACCCGGATGAACGGCCGCTCCCCGGTCGGATCGACCTCCACCAGCGCGCCGTTCGCGATCGCCTGCGTGATGTCGCGATCGAAACCGGAGATCATGGTGAAGTCGGCGAACGCCGCGCCTTGCACCATGATCGGGTTGACGGCGTTCAAGACCAGCGCCGCCGGCACGACGCCGCGCGCTTTCATCTCGTGCAGCATCCAGGCGGTGGCGACGCCGCCCTTGGCGGCATCGAGCACGAGCACGCGGCCGACATAGCTCGCGCCGGCGAGCTTGTGGTCGGGGCGCGAAAATACGCCGCGCAGGCGATCGAGATCGTAGCGCGCGGAGAAGCCGTCTTTCGCGACCAGCGCCTGCCCGCGCACCTTTCGTCCCATGCCGGCCGCCGCAAAGAAAATCTCGCCGCTCATATCATCGACCCATCCACCTCGTCATTGCCGGGCATAGCGCGTCTTCGACGCGCTTCTGCCCGGGCATGACCTAGGGATCGATGTTCTCATAGTCTGCCGCCGTTGCAGGCCGCATCGATGCAGGCCGGCATGGACATGAGCGCTGGCCGATAGCCGTAGCCGCCGACGATGTTGACGAGCTTCGCCGAATTCGTCGCCAGCCGCCGCCAACCATTCGCCTCCGCCATTTCCCGGGCGTAGCTCTGGTAGAAGCACATGCCGCTGAGCACGGTACCGCCGGCCTCCTCGATGCGCGCGGTCAGCCCCATGCGATCCGCGTCGCCTTTCACCTGCGGGCTGGTGACGACGAGAAGCGGAATTTTTGCGCGTCGTCCGGCGAGCATGCCGGCAACCTGCGCCATCTCGATCAGGCTCAACTGCGGCGCCGAGAACACGACCACGTCGATGGTCTCGATCGCTTCGGCGTAGCTCTCCTGGAATGCGCGAATGGCGGCCTCGCCGACCTCGTGACTGCGCACCGTGTGTCCCGGGGCGAGAACCTGGTCGAGCCGGCGGGCCTCGGGAGTGATGCCGGCCATGTGGAAGAGCGCGACGGAGCCGTAGCTCGCGAGCGCCGCGCCGAAATGCTTCATTTCGTCGGACGTGGGCACGCGTTCGATCCCGACGATGGCGGGAACCTGCCAATAATCGCCGGCCAGGCGGCCGACGATGCCGCCGAGCGCGCCCCAGTCGTTGAGCTCGCGCGGCGTCAAGCCGACGTTGACGACCAGCGTTGCCCGCCGCCGCTCCTCGAGGTGATAGCCGTAACGCGGCGTGCGTCCGGTGAGCGCGGCGGCGAGCGCCGAGGGCCCGCCCTCGAAGTTCGAGCGCGCGCCGCACACGCTGTTGCAGTAGATCACCACTCCGGTATCGCCGTAGGCGACGTGTTCGCCCAGCACTGGCGGCATGATGGTCTGGTAGTTGATGCAGGTATTGGTCATCAATACGCCCAGCGCCTCCAGCGCGCCGATCGCGCGGCGTTCGAGGTCGACCATCCAGGGCTGCTGCTTGAGCTTATGCGCGGCCGCGAAGTCGGTGCCGCGCGGATCGGTGATGGTCGAAATGCGCACGCGTCGCTCCTGCGCCGGCAGCCGCGCCAACTGCTCGAGCCATTCGACCCCGGCTAACCCAAGCGACTCGGTATCGGCCATGACGTGGGCTTGGCTCACCGCGACGAAGTCGCGCGCGCCGAGATAGCGTCCGACCTCGATCTGGTGCGCGATCGCCCACTGCGCCGCCCGCCCGAACGCGCCGGCCCGCAGCGCTTGTTCTTCATCCGTCAGCTTCATCTAATTCCCAACAACCCCGGCCGCCTGGATCAGCGGCACCCACTTGTCGATCTCGGTTCGCACCAGGTCTCCCAGCGCCTGCGGCGTACGCTCGGGCTGCGCCGGCAGATCCGCGCCCAACTCCGCCAGCCGCTTGGCAACGGTCTCGTCCCGCATGGCTTGGTCGAGCGCCGCAGTGACGCGCTCGATGATCGGCTGCGGCGTCGCCTTGGGTGAAAACAGCGCGGTCCAGGCGGTGGTCTGCAACTCGGGCAAGCCCGCCTCGGTCGAGGACGGCACGTTGGGAATCGCAGCCGCACGCGTGGGCGCGGTGACCGCGATCGGCTTGACGCTGCCGGAGAGGATATGCGGGGTCGCCGAGACGACCTGATCGAACATCATGTCGATCTGCCCGGAGAGCAGATCGTTCACGCTCTGGGAGAGGCCGCGGTACGGCACGTGCTGGATTTCCGTGCGCGTGAGCCGGGTGAACAGGAGGTAGGTGAGGTGGGAAATCGAGCCGGTGCCGGCGCTGCCGAAGGTCAGTTTGTGCGGGTTGGCCGCGGCGTAGGCGATGAAGTCCTTGAGCGTGTCTGTCGCCAGGGTCTTGCGCACGACCAGCACCATCGGCGTGCTGGCGACCAGCATCACCGGCTCGAAATCGACGCGCGGATCGTAGGACAGATTCTTGTAGAGCCCGACGGCGGCGGCGTGGGTGCCGAGATTGCCCATCACCATGGTGTAGCCGTCGGGCGTCGCCTTGGCGACGCGCGCGGCGCCGATCGAGCCGCCGCCGCCGGTGGTGTTCTCGACCACGATCTGCTGGCCGAGCGTCTGGCTCATGTGCTGCCCGAGAATGCGCGTGAGCACGTCGGTCGGTCCGCCCGCGGCGAACGGCACGACCACGGTGATCGGCCGGATGGGGTAGGGTTGCTGCGCCCGTGCGCCCGGACTGGGGGCGACCAGCAATCCCGCGGCGAATACGATGGAAGCAAAAAACCGCATCATGTTCTTCTCGACTCAGCCAGCAGCGCCGCCGTTGCTTCTTGTGCCCTCTCCCAGCCGAAGTCGGATTTATCCGACTTCGGCCGACTTAAAATGCCGAACTCGGGCAAGCCCGAGATCGGTGCGGAGAAGGGCACGATGGTGTCTCCGCGAATTCGAATGGGTGAGGGGGTTCGCGCTTACCAACCCCTCACCCAATCACGGCCTACGCAACCACCGAGCCACCCTCTCCCGCAAGATGAGTGAGCCACCCGGTGCTGATTAGAATTTTCATTATCATACCAATTGGTTAAGCGAGAGGGAGATTACGGCATTGGCTCCGTGGTCGAGGCAACGTCGTAGCGCGTCGGTTAAATTCCCGACCGGGGTACTCTCGCTGGCAATGCCGCCAGAGTTCGTCGATGAATTGCTG
>JAFAHL010000142.1 GCA_019237215.1 Hyphomicrobiales bacterium
GCTGACGGATGAACCTGGCGGATGCTCGCCCGACAAATCAAAGGGCAGATCAGGAGGAGTGTGCTCCGCGTGTCATCCCAAGGGGATCGAGAATAATTCAGGTCTGCCCCAAGGACCTCGCCTCGGCCCCATGGCAGGTCGCCCCTATGGCAGGCCGAGCGTGCGGCAAACAGGCCGTCGATCGATGACCTTCGCTGGGAGGACACCGTGGCCGTTGCGGAGTGCATTTTCTGCAAGATCGTTGCCGGATCCGAGGAGTGTCATGAGCTCTATCGGGATGAGACGACCCTCGCCTTCATGGACATCCATCCTGCCAACGAAGGACATTGCCTGGTGATCCCGCGCGCCCATTTTGCAACCGTGTTCGAGATGCCGCCGCAAAGTTTTGCTGCCGTGGCCGCAACCGTGGCCAAGCTGGCTCGCGCGGTGAACGAGACGCTGCGGCCGGGCGGACTGAGCCTGCTGCAGGCGAACGGTGAAATCGCCGGGCAGACGGTGCCACATGTTCATGTGCATGTTCTGCCGCGGCGCGCAGGCGACAATCTTCCCATCAACTGGGATCGTAACCGCGTCGGCGATCCTGTGCACGCCGATGCCGTTCATCTCGCTGCCCTTGCCAGGCGCATCCGTGCGCGGCTCGAATGAGGCGGGATTTGACTCGACTATCTGACGATGGTGATAACACAGGCACCCCGGGATATCCGCACGCGACGCCGAAGCCTTGAGGCCTCAGGCGCCGAAAATGCTGCGGTAGCGCGCCTTGATGTCCTCTCTCTGCCTCTCCATCGCCTCTGGATCGCTCTTTATGAGCTTGATGGCGGAGAGCGGCCTCCGCCCTGCCTTCTCCTTCACCAGCCCATGGAACGAGCACAGGCCGGAGGTATCGACCAGACTCTGTTGCGCCTCGATGCTGAAAAGGAAGCTCTGGAACAGGCGTGCCGCGTTGGGACTGGGCGCGGCTTTAAAGACGGCGCTCGGAGCGATGATGAGCGGCGTGCCCTCGCCGGCATAGACGACTTCGACCGGCGCACCACGCTCGCGCAAGAGCAGGAGTTCGGAGCGCGCACCGTCGGCTTGCACGGCACTCTCGCCGCTGGCGAGCCGGTTCGGCGGGTCCCGCGATGACTGCACCTGCACGACCTTTTGCTGGGCGAGCCTCTCGAAATAGGACCAGCCCAGGTCGCGCGCGAGCGCAAATGTCGCGGTGAAGATGGTGCCGCTATAGTCCGGATTTCCCTTGACGATTTTGCCGTGCCATTTGGGGTCGAGCAGATCGGCGAAAGTCGTCGGCGCATCCTCGGGCTTGACCAGATTGGTGTTGTAGCCAATCGGGCTGAGCGAGGCGAACGCCGTCGCGTACATGCCATCGGCGCCGATCTGTTCGGCAGGCAAGTGCCTGGCCGCGTCCTCCGGCAGGAAAGGCGCGAGCAAGTCCTCGCGCCGCCAACGGACAAAATGTCCGGCGTCCGTGCTGCACACGACGTCCACTTCATGGATGCGGATCTCTTCTTCTTTGTCGATGCGCTGGAACACGCGCTCCGCACCCGACCGCCTCACGCGAACCTTGATTCCGGGATACTTGGCTTCGAACGCCTTGCTCAGTCCTTCCGCGACCGGAATTTCCATCCCCGTGTAGAACGCGAGCGTACCCTCCTTGCGGGCGGCCTGGATCAGGGCCGGACTCAGCGGGGTTGGCTCCGGCGCGGCCGCCGCGAGCGGTTCGGCAAAGACGGCGCCGGCCGCCAGCATCGTCGATGCCCTGAGCATGTCGCGTCTGGAAAACTTGCTATCTCGCATATTTGGTTCACCATGCTGGGAAATTCGGCGAAAGCGGCGCGCGCCGCGGTGAATGCAGAAAAAGATACCACACCCGTCAGCGTGGTGCAGGGTTGCTGTCATCCCGTCGCGACGGCCGGCCCAAAGACCTTTTCATCGCCGCTCAGATGGACTCTGGTCATACGCGGCAGTGATCGTGCCGCAGGCCGCGCCGTTCTCGAGCGCAAGTCTATCGACGTGCTGACCCAGAACAACTACTCCGGCAGCGGCTTTGCGCGCGTCTCCGGCAGGAAAGGCGCCGCCACAAGGCCGAGGATATAGATCGTCGCGATCACCACCGCGGCCTGGCTGAAGCCGCCGAAATTCGCGATCAGCCAGCCCGAGATCAGCGGACCGGTCCATGAAATCAGGCGCGGCGCGTTGAACACGAACGCGGTGGCGGTCGCGCGCACGCGCGTCGGGAACAGCTCCGGCAGCCATGCCGACATCCAGGTGAACTGGCCGGATACAAAGATGCCGCTGAACGCTCCGGCCAACAGCAGCAGCGTCAGATCCTGGGTCCAGATGAAGAAGACCGGCACCGAAAGAAACGCGAGCGCAAAATAGGCCATGGTGATCGGCTTGCGGCCGAAGACATCGGCAAGGAAGCCGAACCCCGCATAGCCGATGATGGCCGCGCCGTTGGAGGCCATCGCGACGTAGCTCACCCATTGCTGCGCCGGCAGGCCGGCCTTCGCGGCGACGCTCGCCGTATAGGGCGGCATCCAGGCGGAGATTCCCCAAAACGCAAAAGTGGACGCGAGCGACATGAGGAAGGTGAGGATCACGCGGGCGCGGATCTCGGGCTCCGCGAACAGATCGAGCACAGTGAAACGAGCAAGCGATTCCTCCTGCCCGCTGAGCGTCGCGCCGCGGCGCTTGCGTTCGGTCGCGGCGGCGCGACGCTCGTTCACGCGCTCCCATTTGTCGGATTCAGGGATCGCTCGCCTGATCCACAGCGTCAGCAGCGCCGGCGCAACGCCGAGCAGGAACATGACGCGCCAGGCGTCGGGACCGATCGGACTGATGAAGAGCCACGCCAGCGAGGCCAGGAAGAAACCAATGCCGAAGCCGCATTGCATCAGCCCGACACCCTTGCCGCGGTTCCTGTCGGGCCAGAGCTCGGAAACGATCGAGGTGCCGGTCACCCATTCGGAGCCGATCGCAAGCCCCACGAGAAACCGCAATACCGCGAAGGACAGCCAGTCCCAGGCAAATGCGCTGAGCCCGGTCAGGATCGAGTAGGCGAGGATCGCCAGAATCATCGCGCGCTTGCGCCCGATATAGTCGGCAACCACGCCCCCGATCATGCCGCCGATCGCCCAGCCGAGCAGGGTGAGCGCGATCACCGTGCCGGCATAGACCGGGATCTGAGCGTAGCTCGCCGGAGCGAGGAGCTGACGCAAGGCGACGCCGACCGAGATGATCAGCGCATAGGTTTCGTACCCGTCGAAGACCCAGCCCAGGTTGGCCGCGATCAGCGTCTTCCATTGGGTACGGCCAAGGGTGCGATACCAGGGCTGTGAAGCCACGGCGATATCAGTCATGGCGTTACTTCAAAATCTCTAGCGTCAGCGGTTTGAGACGGAAGTTGTTGCAGGCGTTGAACAGGACCGGACAGTTGGACATGGCGACGATCTGCGGCATCAGCGCGCGCATGACCATGTAATCGCCCGGCTTGCCCTTCGGTGCGCGGATCTCCCATTTGCCGTTCGCATCGTATGCGACCGTCATGAAGATATTGAAGCACGCATCGACGTTGAAGCTCGACCGATCCATGCCGTAGCCGCGAATGGCTGCCTCCAAGTTCGACTGGCAGTTCGGGGCACCCTTTCCCGCCTCGCCGTAGCGCGCGACGTTGAGGTGCTCGCTGCAAAATCCTCCGCCGCAATAGTTCTCTTGCGTGAGGTCTTCCTCGATCTTCCACATCTCCCGGGTACGGTTGCTGTAGAGAGTGTCCGGCGCGGTGAATTTCCAGCTCAAGTTTACGGCGCGGCTCGAATGCATGCTCAAGAGCTCGCGTACGTCATCGCGATTGAACGAGATGAAGTCCGCGACCTGCTCTCCCTCCGGCTGGGTGAGGCGCAGCCGCTGACCAGCTTCGATCTCGAAGCTGATGTATCCACCCGGCGCAACCGTGACCGGCATCCCGGGCTGCAACACCGCGCTCGCACCGCTCATGCGAATAAGCTCCCTCCAGTCGTGTGTAGCACTCGTGCGTCAAGAGTAATCTGCGACCATTAAGCACTCTAACGCGTGACGCCGGTGCTCGTAAGGTGTCCGGCTATCCGCCGAGCCGCGGCCGGATCACTCGCTCAAAAGCCTCAACCACGCTCTCCGGCAGGTCGTAGCCGCGCTCGAGGTCATGCGCCGGGAACAAGAACACGTGCTCGACTCCCGCCTCCTCACGCGCCTGCAGAAGGCGCTCGGCGCAACGTTCCGGAGGGCCGAACAGTCCGAACGCATCGGCAATTTGGCGCGCTTGATCCTCAGGGATTGCCGCGGGATCGTGCGTTGGCTCGAGCTCGAACCCGGCCTCTTTCAACCAGTGAAGATTCGATGCGCTCGGATAGGCGAGAAAAGGCTGACCGGGTGCGAACGAGCTTCGCACCCATCGCGCGCCCGCTTCGGCGGATCCGAGGCCGAGCGTGACCACGAACACCACAGGGAAGTCCCGCAGTGAGCGGCGCGCCCGCGCCGCTCCTTGTTCGAGGTGGCGAAGCGCTGCGCGGATGGCTGCCGCATGCAGCCCGACCATGAGAAAGGCGCCATCGGCCGCCTCGCCGGCAAGTTCGATCATGCGGGGCCCGGCCGCCAGCAGATAGACCGGCGTCGGTGTGGCGCTTCGGTTCTTAAGGCGGGTCGGCGTGGGCCCGAACTCGACGCTCTCCCCGGCAAGGAGCTTACGGATATCGCGGATCGCTTCACGCATGACGGTCACCCGCGCGCGCGGCTTTCCTATACTGCGCGTCGAAATGAAGCCGGGCGCCACGGTGAGGCAGGTGCGCCCCGGTGCGATCTCCTCCAGGCTGTGGGCAAGCGAAGCGAGAACGAGCGGATGCCGAACCAGCGGGCTCGAGGTGGCGGGGAACAACCGCAGGCGCTGCGTCGCCCGGCACGCCAGCGCCAGCGCCAGGTAAGCGTCCCGGCCGCTTGAAGGATGATCGTGGATACCGACACCGTCGAAGCCTGCTTGCTCGCAGTGAACGATGAACCCGGCGAGGTCGGGTAACGCTCGCCCAACCGGGACTCGGAGATCGACGCGGATCCGCGTCATCTGATGACGGCTCCTTCATTTGCGAGCAAGGTGGTCATGCCTCCATCTTGCATTTTGCCCGAATTCGGACAAAGAGAATCTGCCCGCCGACCGTGCTTGATCCCGCAAAGGACATGCGGATGTTTCGCCTGCTGACGCGATTCTGCCTGATGACGATAGCTGCGGCCATAGCGTGTCCCGCTATCGGTCAGTGCGAGGATACTCTCAAGCTCGCCGTCGGTGCGCCGAACAATTGGGACAGTGGCGTTCCCGATATCGGCCGGCGGGCGGGGATATTCCAGAAGCACGGCCTCAATCTCGAACTGCTTTACACGAGTGGCGGCGGCGAGACGTTGCAAGCCGTGATCTCAGGTAGTGTCGATCTCGGAATCGGGGCCGGCACCGGCGGCGTGCTCGGCGCGTTCGCCAAAGGTGCACCCGTTCGCATCCTGCTCGCAGGAACGACCGGCGCCAGCGATCTTTACTGGTACGTCCCCGCCGCTTCGCCGCTCAAAAGTTTCAATGAGCTCGCAGGCAAGACGGTAGCCTATTCCACCAACGGCGCGTCAACCCACATCACGCTGCTCGCCCTCATCAAGCACTTCGACGTGGCCGCAAAGCCGGTGTCGACCGGAGCCTCCGCCATGACCCTGACGCAGGCGATGTCAGGCCAAGTGGATGTCGGCTGGGCCTCGCCGCCATTCGGGCTCGATGCGCTCGACGAGGGCAAGATACGACTGATTGCCCGCGGCAGCGACGCGCCATCGACCCATAATCAGACCGTGCGCGTTCACATCGTCAACGCCCAAGCATTGGCGCAGCGCCGCGACGTGATCGAACGCTTTGTGGCGGCTTATCGCGAAGCGTATGAATGGCTCTATGATAATCCGGACGGTGCGAGGATTTATGCCGATTACGGCAAAGTGTCGGAGCGCCTTGCCATCCGCATTCGGGACGAGTTTCTGCCGAAGGAGGCGATGTCGCCCGAGCGTATCCTCGGTATCGATGCAACGATGCGCGATGCGATCGATTTCAAGTTCCTGCCAGCGCCGCTGTCGAAGGCGCAACTCGCCGAGCTCATTCAGATTCCGCCGCGCGCGAAGTAGCACGACCGCGACGTAGAACGAGAGCGTGTGGGCCGACGCGGGGATTGCCCTGATTGGGGTAGGGGAACTGCGGGACGCGGGCAAAATTACCCGGTTGCGTGGGCCTGCGTCTGTACGTCGACGTCAACCAACTGCAGCGGCGATTGCGTCGCCTCCAGCATGCCCCAACTCCTGACCCACTCGTAGGTGCGCCGCATCTCATCGCGAGGGATGGGCGCCGGCTCGCACACGACGAGGCGGCTTTCGCGCAAATCGTCGACCGTCAGGATACCGATCTCCGGGTCCTTCGCCTTGTGATAATCGATGAAGTATTGAAGATACTTGCGCTTATTTGCGTTGATGCGCCGCACCGCCTCGCCGACCGCGCGGTTGTACGCGCGCATGGTCTCAACGTCGATCTTCTCGGTGCCGACCTGCGTGCCGTGATAGAACGCCGAGCAGACAACTCGGCAGCCCTTTTTCTCTGCCAATGTCACATATGGCTCGGTCAGGGTCGTGCCTTCGATCTCACCCCGCATCAGCAGATCGAGGCGATGGCGTGATCCGTGCGGCACGCTACAAACGACGATCTGCTCACGCGTCAAGAAGCCCTCGAGCATGTGCAACGCGAGATAGTGGGTGCCGAAATAAAACGGCACGCCGACCTTGCGGTAGGCAAGCTGTTGCGGGGTATAAATCGGAGAGTCCGGCGCCACCACGATGGCGGCGAAGGTCACGATGCCGCGCCGGCCGAGTTGCCGGCTGCCGACGGCCGTGTCTTGCACGCGGCAATAGTTGCCCCATTCGCAGGCATTGTACATGTCGGCCTTGCCTTGCTCGAGCAGCCTGCCGTGGCTACGGAAGGGATCGAGGCCTTTCGGGCTGAGCACGTCCGTGGCCGCGTCGTGGTTGGCGCCTTCGTTCGTATTGACCCACGCGAGTTGCAGGCCTTCTCGCGCGAAAAGACCTTCCGCATCGGCGACCAGCTCCGGCAGACCCTGGAACGGGGCCGTGTGCTCAATGATCAACGTTTTCATGTGCAAGCTCCCCGCTTGGAACTAATACGGTCTCGAGGTCCCCTTGACGGTGGTTCGCAACAGCAGGCGACGCTGATCCGAAGGGAAGTCGGTGCGCGCGTGGCTGGAGCAACGGTTGTCCCAGACTACCAGATCGCCCTTGCGCCAGACATGGGTATAGACGAATTCCGGCTTTTCACAGTGGTCGAACAGAAAATTCAGGAGTGTGTCACTTTCCTGTTCGGACATTCCCTCAATTTTTACCGTCATCAGCCGGTTCACATATATCGCCTTGCGGTTGGTCTCGTCGTGGGTGCGAATGACCGGATGCGCGGCTTGGCTCGTCGCGTCGACGCCCTGCTTGTCTCCCCGAACGACCGAATTATAGACATAGTAATTCACCGCGCGACGCCCCTCGACCTTCGCTTTCACCTCCGCGTCAAGCGCGTCGTAAGCGGCGGTACCGCTGGCGAACAGCGTGTCGCCGCCATACGTCGGGATTTCGACCGAGTAGAGCAGCGTGGCCTTGTGCGGGTCCTCGCGGTGAATCGTGTCGTGATGAAACATCATCTCACCGTCGGGAAGCGCCCCGATTGTCTCGCCGTTTTCCCGAATATTCGAAATCATCATGATGTTCGGCAAAAGTCGCGAAAATCCCTTTGGCAGCGTATGCGCAGGCCGGCCGAGCGGCGCGAACTCTCCGAAATGTCCGGTCACGCGGATCAAGTCTTCCTGGGACAAATCCTGATCGCGGAACAGCAGCACGGCGTGGTCGAGCCAAGCGCGATAGATCGCCGATATCGTGTCCGGCCGCAACGGCTTGCGCAGATCGATTCCTTTGACCTCACAACCGATGTGCTTGCTCAGAGGCACGAACTCCGGCGTCGCTGCGGTCGCCGCATCACTTGTCGAAACCATGGTCATGGTAAGTCTCCTCGCCTCATCTAAGCTCATCTCGCGGTTTGTGTGCGCAGCAGGCCGGCCGCATCGAGCGCTGCCCTGAACAACGGAATATCCGCTTGAATGGTTTGTGCGAGCTCATCTCCCGTGGCGTCGACCGCATCGATGCCAAGACTGCCCAAAGTCTTGACGATCGCGGGATCACGGCTAACCACGGCCAGCGTCTTGGACAGGTGTTCGATGATCGGCCGAGGCGTTCCCGCCGGTGCGAAATAGGCGTGCCAACCGGTCATGGTGAAGCCGGGGACGGTTTCAGCCACGGTCGGAATATCCGGAAACTGCGGAGAACGCTCTGCGGTCGACATCGCGAGCAGGCGAGCCTTGCCAATTCGTACCGGTTCAATGACGTCGGAAATATTGCCAAAAAACATTTGGACTGTCCCCGCCAATAATGCAGCGATCGTCGGCGGCATGCTCTGGTAGGGCACGGCGACCATGCTGAGACCCTCGCGCGCCGACAGCAGAGTCGGTGCGAGATGGCTCAGCGTGCCGATGCCACCGACGGAGTAATTGATTTGGCCCGGACGTGCCCTGACGTATTCGGTGAATTCACGCAGCGAGCGGACGGGCAGGTCGGGATGGACGGTGAATGCCATGCCGTTCACGGTGACCATGCCGACCGGGGTCAAATCTCTCGTCGGATCGAACGATAGCTTTTGCATTTGCGGCAGTATCGTCATCGGCGCGCCGCCAGCAAAATAAATCGTATATCCATCATTGGGCGATCGTACCGCGTATTCAGTGCCGATCGCTCCGCCCGCGCCGCCGCGGTTTTCGATGACGAACGGCTGACCGTACGCTTTCGTCAAGCGATCCCCGAACAGTCGCGCGATGACGTCGGTGATTCCTCCGGGGCCGTATGGGACGATGACTTTGACCGGGCGGTTCGGCCAATCCTGCGCCCATGCTCCGACGCTCCCCAATGTCAGGGCCGCGCAGGCGATGAGCACAAACGCCGGCAGTCGAGCGCCGATCATGCGGTCGATGGTGGGCACTATATTCGGTCCGACGTGTCCGGGATGACCGGTCTATTGAAGGGCAGAATGCCCATCGCCAACCTCAAAGCCGCGACTGCGATCGATCTCCCCCGTGTCCCCAAGCTTGCTCGTCCGCGGCGACGACGTGATCGAATAGAGTGTCGTTCGGCTGCGTCGCATTAGGACGCGATTGGCGCTGTGCGTCAATTCCCCGCGCTGCCGAAATTCGAGCGCTCGGGCGAGATTGAAATGTCGCTTGCGTTCGCCTGGGTGTAGAAAATTTCAACCGCTGGGGTGCGCGACCGAATCGGAGGGGAAATGCCTGTCTCCACGCCAAACACGTCGCAGGGCACGATCGAGGTCGACGCGCTTGTCGTCGGCGCCGGGGCAGCCGGCATGACGGCAGCCCTGGTCGCCTCGCTCGAGGGCCTCGACGTGTTGCTTTGCGAAAAATCCGACCGCGTCGGCGGCACCACCGCGACCTCGGCCGGCACGATCTGGGTACCCGGCACCCGGCAGAGTCGCGACGCCGGTTTTACCGATAATGTCGCCGACGCCAAGCGATATCTCGAGGCGGTGATTGGCGCCGCGCCCGACAAGCGCCGTGACGCCTATCTCGAGACCGGTCCGCAGGTCGTCGATTATCTCGATCGGCGCAGCGAGGTGAAATTCGCGCCCTACACTCGCCACCCCGACTATCTGGCCAATCGCCCGGGCGCCACGATCGGCGGTCGACCGTTGGCGCCGCTGCCGTTCGACGGACGGCTTCTCGGCGCCGACTTCGAATTGGTGCGACCGCCGATCGGCGAATTCATGGCGCTTGGCGGCATGATGATCGGCCGCGATGATATCGAGCCGCTCGCGCGGCCGTTCGCGTCGCTCACGGCGTTGCGTGCGGCGACGTCGCTCTTGTGGCGGCACGCGAGCGATCGTCTGCGCTATCGGCGCGGCACCAGGCTGTTGATGGGCAATGCGCTCGTCGCCAGGCTGTTTTACAGCCTGCGCCGCAACGGCGTGCCGGTTTGGTGCAACGCGTCCCTGCAAGAGCTGACAGTCGCGGGAGGTCGGGTTTGCGGGGCCGTGCTTTTGGTCGACGGCCATCCCCGTCGCGTGACCGCGCGTCGGGGGGTCGTGCTCGCGACCGGTGGATTTGGCGGCAGTGTCGCACGGCTCAACGACTATGTCCGGCCGCCGCTGGCGCACGCCGTGGCGTTTGCCGGCGCGGCCGGCGACGGCATTCGGATGGCGCGCATGGTCGGCGCGTTCCTTGAGGACGACCATGCTTCGCCTGCGTTCTGGACGCCGGTATCCGAGACTGCCTGGCTCGATGGCGGGTGCGGGGCCTTCCCGCATCTGTCGCTCGACCGAGCCAAGCCGGGTCTCGTAGCGGTCAATGCAGCCGGGCGTCGCTTCGTCGATGAAGCGGTTTCATACCACGAGTTCGTCATCGGCATGCACCGCTCGCACCAGAGCGTGCCGACCATCCCAGCGTGGCTCGTCTGCGACCGTGAATTCATCGAGAAATACGGGCTCGGCCGCGTCCCGCCGGGGCGGCGCCCCCTGCGCCGGTTCATCACCAACGGCTATCTTGTCGAGGCGGCCTCGCTCGAGGCGCTCGCTGGCAAGATTGGCGTGGACCCAGGTGGTCTGCGCGAGACGGTGCGACAACACAATCGCTTTGCCGAGACGGGCGAGGACCAAGAGTTCGGCAAAGGCTCGACCGAGTTCGACCGCCACAATGGCGATCCGCACCACGCACCGAATCCATGCCTCGGCCGCATCGCGACGCCGCCCTATTGCGCGATGGCTGTCTATCCGAGCACGCTGGGAACCAGCGTGGGTCTGCGGGCCGACCCCGACGGCCGGGTATTGACCGAAATGGGCGAACCGATTGCGGGCCTGTTCGTCTGCGGCAACGACATGGCGTCGATCATGCGCGGCCACTATCCGGGCCCCGGAATCACGCTCGGGCCAGCCCTCGTTTTCGCCTATCGGGCGGCCATGGCGATGCGGGGCGACCGATTGGGGCGATGAAAATTTTGCCCGCGCGCTCGCCAACAGCGCGCGAACTCGTTGAAGCGCTCCGTCCCGTGCTTTCCGTCCGCTCGCCTTTGCGCAAAGTATCCGGTACTTTTCCGATCCTGCCAACAGCCGGAAAAGCAGCGCAGAAGCGCAAGACGGCAAAACGAGAGAGCGAAACGTGCACGCCCTCGAACGCAACTACGATGGCATCATCATCGGCGCCGGCCATCACGGCCTCGTGCTCGGCGCCTATCTCGCCAAGGCTGGACTCGACATCCTCGTTGTCGAGCGTCGGCTCGACTACGGCGGCGGTCTTTCCACCAAAGAGGCGACCGAACCCGGCTTCTATCACAACCTGCATTCCATCAATCACTTCCACATCAGCGAGACGCCGTGGTTCAAGGACCTCGGTCTCGGCGAACGTGTAACCTACATCACGCCGCGTTACGAATTCGGCCAAGCGCACAGCGACGGCACCGCCCTCGTGCTCGGGCGCGACCTCGAGGAGACCGTCGCCAATATCGCGCGCTTCTCAAAGAAGGACGCCGCCACGTTTCGCGAGTGGAACCGCAAGGGCGAGCGGATCACGGCCAACATCTTCTTGCCCGAGCGTTATTCGGAGCCGCTGCCGCAGACCGAGCGCGAGGCCTTGCTGTCGCGCACCATGCTCGGCCGCGAGTTCCTGGCGGTCACCAAGCGCCAGCCACTCGATGTCGTGCAGGAGCTGTTCGAGAACGAGCACGTGCGGCTTCTGTTCCTGTTCAAGGTCTCGCTGTTCGGCACCTGGCTCGTCGACACGCTGTCGATAAGCCCGATGGGCTCGGTGATTCGCGCCTTCGATCTCGAAACCGGCTACCAGCTCTGCCAGGGCGGCTCGTTCAATCTAGCGCGTGGCCTGATGGAGACGTTCATTGCCGCGGGTGGGCATTACCAACCGCAGGTGACGATCGATCGCATTCTTATCGAAGGCGGGCAGGCGGCCGGAATTGCGCTCGTGGACGGCCGCACGGTGCGGGCCAAGTTCATCGCCAGCACGCTCGACGTGCATCAGACGTTCGAGCAGCTTGTTGGCCGCGGGCAACTGCCCGAGCCGTTCCGCCGCAAGCTCGACGGCTTTCGATATACCCCTTGGACGATCTACGGGCTCCACCTCGCGCTGCATGAAAGCCCGCGCTTTGCCGCGGCGAGTTTCGACCCGAACATCGACCGTGCGCTCAAATGGAGCATCGGCGCCGAGACCATGGAGGACCTGTTCGCGGCGCACCGCGACGTGCAGGCCGGCCGCGTGCCCAAGCTCGTGCAGTTCGGATCGGGACCGTTGAGCCTGCTCGATCCGACCCAGGCGCCGCCCGGCAAGCACACGACCTATGCATGGCACGTCATGCCGCTCAACCCGGATCTCGGCGGACGGCGCTACGATGAATTCCAGGAGGAGTTCGCGGACAAGATCATAGAGACTTGGGCCCGCTACTGCCCCAACATGACGCGCAGGAACATCATCGCGCGACATATCTACACCGCGCGCGATTATGCCTGCGAGCTCATCAACATGCGAAGCGGCGATATCTTCATGGGTGCGTTCAACGCCGACCAGGTGATGTACAACCACTTCGGCTACCGCTCACCGATCGCCAATCTTTACAACGCGGGCTCCGCCGGCCATCCCGGCGGCGCAATCTCGGGCGGCGCCGGCTATATCACGGCCGGCATCATCGGCCGCGATCTCGGATTGAAGCTGTGGTGGAAGCCCTGGGACGCGCGCGCGATGCTTGAGGCCGTGCCGCAGGCGGCGTGAGATTTCGAGGCTTGGCAATTGAGGAGCTTTCCCGATGACGATCATCGATTCCCAGGTCCACGCTTATGAGGCGAACACTCCGAAGCGACCCTGGCATAGTGTGCCGAACTGGCCCGATCACGTTACCGGTGATGAGATGGTGGCGGCGATGGACAAGGTCGGCATCGCCGGCGCGATCTTCATCTCCGCCTTTTCCATGTACCGTTACGACGCGAGTTATGCGGTGGAGGTGCAAAGGGCCCATCCCAGTCGGTTCGCGATCGTCAAGCCGGTCGACCCGGATGATCCAGCCGTGGGCGATGTCATCGCCGACTGGAAGCAGACGCCGGGCGCGGTCGGCATCCGCGTCATGCTGACGAAGGAGGCGAAGCGCGAGCCGAATGACCCGGGCCTCGACCGCATCCTGCGCGCGGCCGTAAAGCACGACTTTCCGGTCAACGTACTGTGTTGGGGCAACGTCGATGCGGGCACGGCGTTGATCGACCGTCACCCCGATGCGCGCTTCATCATCGACCATCTGGCTATCCTGCAGCCGCGCACACCACCAGCCCCGCCGCAGCCGTGGGCCGAGCTGCCGAAGGTGCTGGACCTTGCCAAGCGCAAGAACGCGGTGATCAAGGTGAGCGGCGCCTGCACGCTGTCGCGGGAACCGTATCCGTTCCCGGACATCTGGGGTCCGCTCGCCCGCGTGTTCGATGCCTGGGGTTTCGAGCGCTGCCTGTGGGGCACGGACTGGACGCGCGCATACGCCGTCGTCAACTACGAGCAGGCCGTCGAGCCCTTCCGCAAGACTGACCGCCTGAGCGACAGCGAGCGCGCGATGCTGATGGGCGGCGCGTGCGCCAAAGCCTATCGTTGGTCGC
>JAFAHL010000480.1 GCA_019237215.1 Hyphomicrobiales bacterium
TGCCCGCACCCGCTGCAACGCAGGCACGCGCAGTCCCATCGGAGCGCGACGAGCGGCGCCTGGCCGAAGACGCGCACGCAGGAAGCAGGCTCCTTCATCGCGTACAGGGAGCCGTGCGCGCACGCCGGGCATGGCTGTCCTGTGCACAGCGTCGGATGCGGGACGGCGATGGTCTCGGACGCGTAGGCGGACGCAGGGATGCGGCCGTGACCCTTGCGTCGTGGCTTGTCGCCGCTCTTGTCGCCGGCGCTGTTGTCGTTCGCAGGCGTGTCCTTCGACGCGCCCGAAGGGGGCTCGTCGGCGACGGGCTCGACGCTCTGCCCGCTCGTCGTCGCAGGGTCATCGCTCGTCGACGGCGCAGCCCCGTTCGCGCCGATGATGTTCGCCGTCTTCTCGCTGCTCGTCTGTCCGAGCATCCGCCTGAGCCGCGCGATCGTCGCGCCGCGCTGTCGCAAGAGGCGGGTCACCTCGAGGAGCGTGCCCACGAGCGACGTGAGGCATTCGTGGTCGGCCTTCGCGATCAAGGGCTCGATGCGCACAAGGAGCGCCTCGACCTCCGCGACGTCGAGCGAGATGGCGGAGGCGGTCACGACGCGAGCCTCGCGAGCCGTTCGCGATAGTCGGGCACGAGCCCGTAGCCGAAGATCCGTTTCAACGACCGGTTCGGCGTGTGCGTCATGTCCGCCTTGCCGCGCCCCGTCGTCAGACCAAGCTCCGTCCAGTTCGCGGCCCGGTAGCACGTCCCGCGATTGCGCTCCGTGTCCACGAAGGTCTCCGTGAAGTGAATCGGGTGCGCGTACACGCGCTGCCAGTCGGCCGAGAGCTGCCGCGCCATGCGTCCGAGCAGGTACGACGCCAGATGCGGCACGCGCACCCACGGCAGGATGAGGAACCGCGTCTGGTAAGCGACGAAGCGAATGTTCTTCTTGCGCGTCTCGGCCGACCACCCGAGGTGCCGATCGCGCGGCCCGAGGTGCCTCGGTGCACTCGACCACATGAAGCACCCGAGGGGTCGCCCCTGCGCGGTGATCAGGTACTTCATCCGCTCGCCGACCGGCGTCGTGTACCCGAGGTAGTGGTGCTCCTCGAGCAGGCCGTTCACCGTCGCCTCGTCCGTCGTCCGCGCCACCTGGCGCAGCTCGATGGCGCCCAGCTCGCGCAGCGTCCCCCCGATCGGATCGGTCGAGACCTCGACGCGAGCAGGGCGCAGCCGACGCCAGGGCTCGCGGCACGCCCAGCGCGGCGCCGGAAGCTCGATGTGCCCTGCGCGATGAAGCGCGAGCAGAAGCGCCCGGCATGCCGCGTCCCGTGGCACCCCGTTCTCCTGCACCCATCCCCGGCGCTCACACAGCGCGATGGACAGCGACCGACGCGTCCACGTCGCCCGCTCGGACACCAGCGCGCGGATGCCGGCGATGTCGTCCTCGGTGATCGCTTGGCCCTTGTGCCTCAACACGACGCTCATGCCCTACGAAGAGCACGGCGCCAGATAGAATGCAAGCCCAAATCGCTCCGGGCTCGGCGCTCACGCCGAGGTCGACGTCCGCGCTTCGATCCGTCGCCACGTCGGGGCGCCGGACGTCGCGTCCGCGTCTCCGCCCGCGAGCAAGACCTGGAGCTGGTGCGCCAAGAGCTCCCGCTGCACAGAGCCGGCCGCAGAAGGCCAGTAGCGGAACCGGCCTTCCGAGAGCCGCTTCTGGCACAGCCAGAAGCCCTGCCCGTCGTACGCCAGGATCTTGATCGCGGTCCCTCGCCGATTCCGGAAGACGAACATCGCCCCGGAGAACGGGTCCGTCGACAGCACCTCGCGGCACACCCTCGCCAGCCCGTCGATGCCCTTGCGGAAGTCCACCGCCTCCACGCACACCAACACGCGCATCTGCGCGGTCACCGCCATCATGCGCGGCCCCAGAATGCGCGCGCGAGCGCCACGAGATCCACCGCGCTGCCTGCACCAACCTCGACGCGCACGCGATCCCCCTCCCGCCCCACGAGCTCGACCACGGCAACCCTGCGCGGAGCGCCGAGCTCGAGACCGCCAACCTCCACGAACGTCGTCGGCTCGTCGATGCGTCGGGGCGCGAGCTCCGTCCCGCCCTCCACCCGCTTCGCCAGCCTCGTCGCGTCGAGCCGCAGCGCGCGCGCCGTCTCCGCGACCCCACTCACGCGCGCGACATCCGCAGCCCTCGACCACAGCGACTCCGGGATCGGCCGGCCGCGGCCTCCGTGGTGTCGCCGCCAGTAGGTAAGCGCCTCGCGCACTGCTTCGAGATCCTTCGCCCGCTTGCTGTCGTGAACCATCGTCCGCCTCCTGCGCGCGCGAGAGGGTCGCACCAGAGGGCGGGACGTTTACGCAGAGTTGCCGAAAGGACACCTCTGGTCGCAGGCGGCGACGGGAATCACCCACGGGTGGCGTGTCAGCGTGGAGCTGCCGACGATACGCTGATTGCCGACCGCGGCGACGACGATGACGCCGCACCGGGCGGCCATGTCGAGCGCGAGTCCGAGCTCGCGCTCGCCGTGGGTCGTCGCATG